>CALCMV010000116.1 GCA_937967535.1 uncultured Saprospiraceae bacterium | reverse complement strand
AAAATCACTTGCTTGTTTTTTGTTTGTATTAAAATTATTCAACACAGAAAAGGCAACAGGTTCTACATGCGATTTGCCATTTTCAGCAACTAATTTTCCATCAATATAAGTTTGTGATACTTTGAAATTTTTCAAATCATTCACCACAATAAAATCTGCCGCATCACCTTCGCGTAAATAGCCGACCTCTAAATTATAATGTTGAATCGGATTGATACAAGCAGCTTGCAAAACCTTATATACATCTACGCCATGCGCGACAGCACGGGCGGCAACTTGGTTGATATGTCCGATGATGAGGTCGTCGGGATGCTTGTCGTCGGAGCAAAACATCATGCGCTCGTAGTGGTCGGGCATGAGGTCGATGAGTGCGTCAAAATTCTTGGCGGCACTGCCCTCTCGGATGATGATTTTCATGCCGAGTTGGAGTTTTTCGAGGGCTTCTTCGTAGGTGAAGCACTCGTGGTCGGTGCTGATACCTGCGGCGATGTATTTTTTGGCTTGCTCGCCGCGTACACCGGGGGCGTGACCGTCGATGGGTTTGTTGTGGCGGTGAGCGATTTGGATTTTTTTGTGTACCATTTCATCGTCGAAAATGACGCCGGGATAGTTCATCATTTCGGCGAGATAGCGAATATCAGGGTCGGCGAGTAGCTCGTCAATATCTTCGGGCGTGACGACTGCGCCTGCCGTCTCAAAGGTCGTAGCGGGTACACAGGAGGGTGCGCCAAAGTTGAACTTGAGAGGTGTTTGTTTGCCATTTTCGACCATAAAGCGGACACCTTCTACACCGAGTACATTGGCTATTTCATGTGGGTCAGAAACGGTGGCTACTGTACCATGTGTGACAGCAATTCGCGCAAATTCGGAAGGCACCAACATGGAACTTTCGATGTGAATATGGGCATCCACAAAGCCGGGCAGGATGTAGTGGTCGGGTGCGTCATTGGTCTCGACGATGGATTGGATTTTACCATTTTCGATGGTGATTTCGCCTTTGAAAGTGCGACGCTTGGGGATGTCAACGATGTGTCCTTTGATTTTCATGGAGCAAAAATACGGAAAAGTGTTTACCCAAGTTGAATATGCAGTCCCTAAAAATCAGAACGGGGAGAGTTGTCAGACGAATGTTGTTTTATAATGCACCGATATTTGATAAGATCTTCGTTTTCAAAAAAGAATTCGTCTGACAACTCTCCCTCAGAAAAAACTTGGGGACTACACATTCAACTTGGGTTAGTTTTTTACAATCAGTTTTATCGGTCAAAAAAATAGCAAAGTCCGACTTAGAGTTTTGTGAAAAGTAAATTATTAAATTAAAATGACGGGATAATAGGAGAAAATCGTCATCTTTGCCATTATAATACAATAATGAAAGAGTATTAGCGTATTACAAACCACTCACTCATCCAAAATTTCTCATTAACTCCCCCCTTTCTATATTTTTATTTTTGTAATTATTTTATTTTTTTTAATTAAAAAATACTCCACGTTTATTTGGCGAATATTTTTTTAAGTACTTGAAATACATTAAATTTTCACATAATGCAACCAGTAGTTAAATTTTCGAGAAAAGACCCTGAACTTTTCTTCCAAACCTTGCGGGAACGGGTCAACCAATATTTTGAACAAAATAACATACGCAAGACTGGCAACGGACTGATGTATCGCAAAACGATGATAATGTTTGCGATGTATTTTGTCCCTTTTGGGCTGATACTTTCGCAGGTAATACCCGATTGGACGGCGATTTTGCTGTATTTGCTCATGGGTGTTGGTGTGTCGGGCATCGGCTTGTCAGTCATGCACGATGCCAATCATGGTTCGTACTCGACTTATCCGTGGGTAAATCGGCTGATGAGTAAAAGTATGGACATCATCGGCGGCAGTTCGTTTACATGGAAGGTGCAACATAATTTTTTGCATCATACCTACACCAATATTTATGAATTGGACGAAGATATTGACGACAAACCGTTTTTGAGGCTTTCGCCGCATGGCAAATTGAAAAAGTATCATCGTTTTCAACATATTTATGCGATGTTGCTCTATTGTTTGGCAACGATAAGTTGGTTATTGATGAAGGATTTCAAACAAATGCTACACTATCACCGCGAAGGTTTGACTCAAAAATGTGGTTTCAAACCCACCCGCGAAACTATCCGAATGATTATCACCAAGAGTCTCTATGTATCTTATATCATCGTGTTGCCGATTGTATTGGGGGTTAGTTGGTGGGTAGTTTTGATTGGTTTTGTACTGATGCACATGGTGGCAGGCTTGCTCATTACGGTGATTTTCCAATTGGCGCATGTCGTTGAGGGTCCTGAGCATTTTGCTCCCAAACGTATGGGGACAATGGAAAATACATGGGCGATTCACCAACTCAAAACAACGGCAAATTTTTGTCGAAATAATCGCCTGATTACATGGTATGTCGGGGGTTTGAATTTCCAAATTGAGCATCACCTTTTTCCGCATATTTGCCATGTGCATTACAAGAAAATTTCTGAAATCGTCAAGAAAACGGCACAAGAGTGCAATCTCAATTATGTCGAGCATCCAACATTCACCAAAGCAGTAGCTTCGCATTTGCGGGTACTGAAAATGTTGGGCAATGGTTTAGCCGTTTCATAAAATTTGAGATAGAGACTTGAGAAGTATGCTCTTATCTCAAGTCTCTATCTCAAATCTCTCGTCTCAAGTCTCTTGTCTCTCCTTTCATTTCGACTTTCCTAAACAAAAAAAGCCCACTCCAAAGGAGTAGGCTCTTCCATATAACGGATGTATTCCGTCGTTGATAAATTTTTCAAGTACAAGAGCAAGTGTCAAGTACAAGTTCAATATAAATTCGCCGAAGGCGAATCAAAATTAATGGTTAGCCGTTTGTTTGCTTGCGGGATAGTACTCGTCTGACGAAGGTTTTTGTGAAATGTAGTGATTTGTCTCATAAAATATTCGCATTGAATAAAGGGATTCGTCTGACGAGTATTCGCTTTAGGCAAAGTTAAATGGCTAGCCAAATTAATCATTAACCGTTAACCGTTAATCATTATTAATAACGGTAGTATTCCGGCTTGAATGGTCCCTCTGCTTTCACGCCCAAATATTCTGCTTGGTCTTTCGACAATTCTTCCAATTCCACACCAATTTTGGCGAGGTGCAGATACGCTACTTTCTCATCCAAGTGTTTTGGCAACATGTATACCTTGTTTTCGTACTTATCCGTATTTTGCCACAATTCGAGTTGTGCCAAAGTTTGATTCGTAAAAGAATTGGACATCACGAATGATGGGTGTCCGGTAGCACAGCCCAAATTCACAAGACGACCTTCGGCAAGAATCAAGACATCTTTGCCATCTACGGTATATTTGTCAACTTGCGGCTTGATGACTATTTTTGAATCGCCATGATTCTTGTTCAACCATGCCATGTCAATTTCATTGTCAAAGTGACCGATATTACAAACGATGGTTTTGTCCTTCATTTGCTCGAAATGCTCGCCCGTAATGATGTCTTTACAGCCCGTAGCCGTCACTACGATATTGGCTTCTGTGAGTGCATTTTCCATTTTCTTCACCGCAAAGCCGTCCATCGCTGCCTGCAATGCACAAATCGGGTCTACCTCTGTAACGATAACCCTTGCCCCTGCACCACGCAAAGAAGCTGCCGAACCTTTACCTACATCACCATAACCTGCTACGACTGCCACTTTTCCGGCAATCATCACATCAGTAGCACGACGAATCGCATCTACACAAGATTCTTTACAACCGTATTTATTATCAAATTTTGATTTCGTTACGGAGTCATTCACATTGATAGCCGGAAGCGGCAATGTGCCGTTACGCATACGCTCATACAAGCGGTGTACGCCCGTAGTCGTTTCTTCGCTCAAACCTTTGATACCTGCCACAAATTCAGGATAGCGGTCGAGTACCATATTCGTGAGGTCGCCACCATCATCAAGAATCATATTGAGTGGCTTGCGCTCTTCACCAAAAAAGAGTGTTTGCTCAATCGCCCAGTCAAACTCTTCTTCGTTCATGCCTTTCCAAGCATATACAGCAATTCCTGCTGCTGCGATAGCTGCTGCTGCGTGGTCTTGCGTAGAGAAGATGTTGCAAGATGACCAAGTCACCTCTGCCCCCAAGTGGACGAGTGTTTCGATAAGCACCGCCGTTTGGATGGTCATGTGCAAGCAACCCGCAATACGCGCACCTGCAAGCGGCTTGGAGTCGCCATATTCTTCGCGAAGTGCCATGAGTCCGGGCATTTCTGCCTCAGCGAGTTCGATTTCTTTACGCCCCCATTCAGCGAGCGAAATGTCTTTTACTTTGTATTTGAGAAAATCTACAGCTTGTGTCATTATTATTAATTAACTGATTTACATGTGATGCGCTCTTTATTCGTAGTTACTCCTTCTATGTTGATAGATTTAAATGAGTATTTTTTTATTTTAAAACAAAAAAAACATTGTAATTTATTGAAAATTAGTTAGAAATAAATTACAATAAAACATTTTATTAGTACAAATAATAAATAAAGAATAGTAAATACCAAACTAAGAACACCAAAAAGGCTGCAAAGTTACGCTTTTAGCCTGTTAAAGTCAATTTATGACGAAGTTTACATCAATTTGATACATTTTATGGAATTAAGGCAATCCAAAAAAGAATGTCATCTACCGTCTATCACTAAAATAAGCCTTCACACGTTCCACTGCATTCTCCCGAATATTGATATAATATAAATTGATGTCGCCGATATGATAATTTTTCCCAAAAAACCGTGCGCCAAGTATTTTCGGGCGGTTTGCCCACAAAATACCTTCATGGATTTGGGCATCCACAAGTTTTTTTCTGATTTTTTTAAAATTGCGAAGTACGCTACCTTTATTGAGTTCTTTGGAGGCATAGCCATCGTCGGTGCGCCAGGTGAGTGGATTGGTCACAGCGATATTTTTGTCAATTTTGGGGTCATAATTGGCGGGATAATAGCCTTTTTGCCAAGTTCGCCATGAGCAATAGCAATTGGTTTGTTGCGGCGTTTCGCATTGCGGAATGTACTTCAAGCTATCTTTCGGAATCGGAATGCCCACAATATAGGCTGCCACCAATTGCTCTTGAATCGGCTTGCCATCTACCAATTCCAACATCAAACGCCCCGTATGCGTTGTCCCCTGACTGTGCGATGCCAAGATAAAAGGACGCCCTTCATTATAATTTTCTAAATAATATTCAAACGCTGCTTTTACATCCTGATAGGCAAAAGCCAAAGCCTTCTTTCCTGCCTCCTGATTCTTTGTATAATAGGCATGAATGTGTGCCTGCCGATAGCGTGGCGCATATACCCGACCTGCCAGATTGAAGGCACTTGCTTGATTTTTGATGGTCGTTTCATCAACTTCTTTGTTGAGTTCGGCATCGTTGACATCCGCATTCCATTGGTCTTGTCCCTTTTTGTAGCCCGCATAAATGGTCGGATGTACGAAAAAAACATCCACTTTGGCATCGTCTTGCCCATGTTTCAGCTTGCCCGGATTGAGGTCTGCCATATCTTCCTTTTCAGGCAAAGCAGCCCAGTAGTCAGGATTGGAATAGTCGGGGGCAGGCGGTGGCGTGACATCTTCAAAATTGGTCGGTGGAAAGGCTTTTTGAGCTTGGAGAGATAATGTTGTCAAAATTAAACAGGAGAATAGAACTATCTTTTTCATTAATTTTTTGATTGTTGATGCGTGTTTTTATTACTAATTTAAAAACAAAATTAACGTGAATAATGCGTATTTTATTTTTATAATAATTAAAAAAATACTTTTATTAAATTTTATGACTTTAAATTCGGAAAATTGAAGCTACAAAATTGAAGCCATTCCATTGAATTATAAAACTTGATATTAAATCAGGATGGAGGGGAATTTCATAACAACTGCTTTCAACGCTCAAGTAAATTATTATTTTAATTTGTAATAGTTTTAAAAAGAATAATTTATAAATATATTTTCATAGTAATTAAAAATTAAAGCAGTTATTAAAGTATTAGCGGTCAGCCTGAAATGTCGGCATTACGGCTAATTTTTGTTAAAACCTTTAAAAAGACATTTTAAAACTAGCATACAAATCACTATCTTTGCACGCATTTTATGAAAATCAATTGCAAACAAACACTTTTCATAAAATACATAAAAATAAATGTTATATTTTAGGTATTCATCCTGACAACTATCGGGACGGCATTTATTCAAAATTACTAAATAATCCGACTTGTGGATTAGCAGTTACGAGTTTGACTCGCAACCCGCAACCCACAATTCGTAACTCGTAACTAATAATGAGTGGTCAAAAAATTACGGTACAAAACGAACAACTAAACGTACCCGATAATCCTACGATTCCTTTTATTGAAGGTGATGGTATCGGTCCTGATATATGGGCGGCTGCGGTGCGTGTATTTGATGCGGCGGTGGAGAAAGCCTATGGTGGCAAACGCAAAATCGAATGGAAGGAAGTCTATGCCGGACAAAAGGCAATGGACAATACGGGCGAATGGCTGCCACAAGCCACGCTTGATGCCATGAAGGAATACCTCGTAGGTATCAAAGGTCCTTTGACAACGCCTGTGGGTGGCGGTATTCGCTCGCTCAATGTGGCTTTGCGTCAGCGTTTGGATTTGTTTGCTTGTGTGCGTCCGGTGCGTTACTTTGAGGGTGTTCCCTCTCCCGTAGTGCATCCTGAATACGTAGATATGGTGATTTTTCGCGAAAATACGGAAGACATCTACGCAGGTATCGAATACCTCAACGGCACAAAGGAGAACGAAAAAGTGAAGAAATTTTTGATGGAAGAAATGGGCGTTACCCAAATTCGTTTCCCGGATTCAGTATCGCTTGGTGTCAAGCCGGTATCTGTCGAAGGTACAGAGCGTTTGGTACGGGCAGCCATCAAATATGCTATCGAAGAAGGCAAACCTTCTGTGACACTGGTTCACAAGGGTAATATTATGAAATTTACCGAAGGTAAATTCAAAGAATGGGGTTACGAATTGGCAAAACGCGAGTTTGGCGGTCAAGACCTCGACGGCGGTCCATGGCAAACCATCAAGCACGACGGCGGCGAATTGATTATCAAAGACGTTATCGCAGATGCTTTCTTGCAACAAATTCTCACACGTCCGCGTGAGTATTCGGTCATTGCTACCCTCAATTTGAATGGCGATTATGTATCGGATGCACTTGCGGCTACGGTAGGTGGTATCGGTATCGCTCCGGGAGCAAATATCAATTACCAAACAGGTATCGCACTCTTTGAGGCAACACATGGTACAGCACCAAAATATACCGGACAAGATAAGGTAAATCCAAGTTCGGTCATCCTTTCGGGCGTGATGATGTTGGATTATATGGGTTGGAAAGAAGCCGGAAAACTCATCGTTGACGGCATCGAAGGTGCCATCGGCAAGAAGCGCGTGACTTACGATTTTGAACGTTTGATGGATGGCGCAACCAAATTGAAGTGTTCGGAATTTGGAGATGAAATTATCGCTAATATGGCGTAATACGGTAGATGGTGGACGGTTTACGGTAGACGCTTACTAACGCGAGGTAGTACGCGAGTGTTTTTATATTTTTTTGTGTAAACGTCTCTATAATAATAGCCACCATTCCCAATAAGAAGTTTATACCGAAAACAATACAGAGCGGGTCCTCAGCCGAAAGGTTGAGGACTTTTTTGTTTTGGTAGATGGTGGACGGTTTACGGTAGACGGTTACTGATGCGGGGTAAGTGGGTGGATTGAACTAAGCGACCATACTACTATACATCGCCACGAAGGCACAAAGACACAAAGAATTTTAAAAATTATATTTACTTAATTATCAGCGATTTACCCTTTGTGACTTTGTGGCAAGGTTCTCATCATGTATAGTAGTATGCTAAGCGACACTTTTAATTATGATAATTCATTGAAAATGAATTACTTATTTAAACTTAAACTTTCCCGACAACTGTACGGGATAAACTTGTACTTCCACTTAGTACGCGAGTTTTTTTATATTTTTTATTGCTTTTGTGACCTAAACATGCTCTTAATTTACAATAGGTTAAATCTTGATTTATTTATCCTTAAAAATTATGGCATATTCAGATTTTACATTATATAATATAGAAAATAAATTTGGTATCACCACAAGCTATTGATTATCAGTTTAATTTCCCAGTTTCCGAATTTCTCAATGTCCAATGTCCAGTAAGGGAACTCGAAATAAATAAGCTACCCAAAATGCGATGTTATTTTTTGCTCAATCAAGGCACAAAAATGTGAGTCCCGAAAGCATTCGGGATGACCATTTTTGTAACGCAGAGTGAGCGAAAAAGAACGAGCAGTTTGG
>CALCMV010000115.1 GCA_937967535.1 uncultured Saprospiraceae bacterium | reverse complement strand
CAAATCCGTTTTGACCTCGTGTTCGGCTTTATTCCATTTGCCGAGTTCGAGCATAATGTGTGTGATTTGGTCATCTATCAACTCTCCATGTTGGTTGCGAAGACAGATATTGTGATGGAGTTCTTCGGTCGGATATACTTTACCGTCTAAAAAAGAAATGGTGTAAATCGGACGAAGTTTGTTATACTTCATTTCACCGCCTTTTTCGACCATTTCATTGAGCAAAAAATAGGCGTAGAACTTAGCCCGATGAACGAATTTACTCAATTTTGAGCGTTGCATTTCCACGACAAATTTACGCTCATTTTCATCAACACAACTCAAATCATATACTGCGCCTCTGTCACTTGGTACATCGGCTGTTTTGTGTGTATTGGTAATTCGAACTTCCCGAATCGGAACTTCCGACCGAATCATTATTTGTATTACTTTCCGCAGAAAACCCGTATCTGTCGGGTCGGCAAAGATAAATTTAAAGCCAAAATCGGTCAGTATAGATATAAAAGGTTTTATGAGTGCCATTGGTTCATGTTTTAAAATTACGTGTTTTTTAAGAATTTAGCAAATTTTGATAGCTATCTACTCTTTTTAGACTTTGAACAGAGGAAATTGGGTAATTTGGAAATTCGGTAATCCCGATAACTATCGAGACTTTTTTAGAATTTTACATAAAAGAATTAATAAACTATTTTATTTTAATAGTAAAAAATATTCAATTGATTATCAATGAGTTACAATTTTAAACCTAATTTCCCAATTACCTAATTCCCATTTTGTCCAAAGTCCAACTATTCTTCTTCATAGAAAAAATTTACGGGCGCAAGCACACGCTTAAATACGCGGTCTTGTACGAGCATAAAGTCAGTATTATCATTCACATTAGCAAAATAGCGGTCAACGGCAGCACGAACAGGTGCGCCTTTTTCATTCTGCCCGATTTGTCGTCCGGGAATAGGATAGAGCTTTACATTTTGCAATTCGCCTGTCGTGGTCATGACTTCGATTTCGCAGAAGGGTTCGGTATTAATGAGGGTTTTTCGTTTGGGATTTTCGTTCTCAAATGCCTCTGCTACAAGGCTTTCAAAGCCTTTGATATAATACATGCCTTTTTTGTCGATGGGCAAACCTTTTGTCGGAAGCCCATAGAGTTTTTGCACATCTATGAGATTGCCATTGCGAATGAGTTTGAAAGAAAGTTCCTTTTTTTCGGGAGAAAAATATTCGACCTGTACAGCCTTGATTTTATCCGAAGGAATACGAAAAACGGCTCTGTCGCGCCAGTCAATTTCATCGAGCATAAAGCGCGGTTTGAGAATGCCCTGCCAATTTGGAAGGCTGACTTCGTAGGGATATTTGCCGCCTTTTTGCATCATGTACGTGGTCGTGCTGGCTCTTGCGCCACCGCCTATATAGAGTTCTTTTATCAGCGTACCATTCTTGTCGTAAATTTCGGTAATCGTGCTATTGATATTGATGCTGCGCCTGACATTTTCCTCTGCCGCCTTTGATACTTGCGCCACAATATCCAGATTTTCAAAGGTTTGAAGCAATATATCAATCGCCTCTTTGCGTACAGGATATTTGCCATTGACTTGCCAACCATCATCTTCACGGGTGAGGGTGACACGCTTTTTAGTCTTGTCCCACATGACAATTTTTCCAATTTGGTTGGTGTTTTCAATAGCAAAATCATCGCTTCGCAAAGCAGTATCTTCTTGATTGAGATAACGGTAAGTAAAAAAAGCTAATACCGCGAAAATGAGTAGTAATATCCAAGTTTTCATAATTCGGTGGACGGCTGACGGTAGATGGTGAACGGTGTGTGCAAGCCGTTTTTTTTGTTTTAATTATTCAAAAAATCTACATCGAAATAATACATTGAAGGCGTATTTTTATCTATATAAATGTTAGCCTTTTTGTGTTCGTGCAATTTAAATTCAAGTGTTGTTTTGTCTTTATAAATTAACGGACTGATGAATGTTTGATTGCCTTCTTTGTAAACAAGTCTTGATTGATTGACCTCAATATTTTCAACGGCAGTTTCGCTGTTGAGGGCATTCCATGCTTGTACGTCGGGGAGTGCGCCTCTCTGAATTTCTTTCTGATAATTATTAGAAAGCACTTCACATTCTCTCAAATCAATCACCTTTTTTGTACCATGTAATTTTAATCGCTGAATGATTTTCTGCCCCTCTTCTTCCATCGTTTTTTCTTCCTTTGAAGGACTTTGGTATAGTTTGAAAGCAAGAAATAAAAGTGCTGCACCGATTAGATATGGCAATATTTGTAATATAATATATTCTCCGCCATAATTTCTGCCAAACACATAAAGTGCAAAGCCTATAAACCCGACGATTACTGCTAATACTTTTTTCATTTTTATTGGATTTTGTGATTTGAAATTTATCAATTACTACAAGCCGAAGGCTGATTCTCTTTATCTGTTATTAGAGAAAATATATTACAGTGCAAAATTAGTATAATTTTCCACTTTACCCGCTTGTCTTTTTTGGGCTTCATTTGTGAGGAGTTTATTTTCTTCGCCTTCCTTAATTCCGATTAATAATTTTACATGACTTTGTTGCATGGCTAAAATTTATTTTAAGTATTTGATTTACAAAATTTTATAAATAAATTTATTTTTATTTCATCTAAGTAATTAAGTGAAAACATATATATTTTTACCTTAAAAAAGAATAATATTTTGTTTGTCTATTTAAATTCATGGCTATAAAAAATATAATTTTATAAAAATCCTAATTACATCAAATAGCTATGCAACAAAGCCAATTTACATAGATTTAGCAACTTATAATTTAATGAAAGTTGCTAAAAGTTATTATATACAGATAGATTTAGTTTTAGATAGGGCAGACTCCGTTATTAATTTGATAGAAATGAAATTCCATAAAGAAGTTTATAGCCTTTCTAAAGCCTATGCAGAGCAATTAAATCAAAAACAGCAGATTTTTCAAAGCACCACCAAAACGAAAAAACACCTCTCTTGGACTATGATAACTGCTTTTGGTTTTAAGCCCAATACGCATAGTATAGGGTTAATTGAAAATCATATTACTTTGGATGTTTTGTTTGAAGATATATCTTTAGATTATTAATATAGAGGCAGTTTTTTTGTTGTTTATTTTTTAATTTAGGAATTTTATACTATTTTTGACAAAACTTGACAAGTCTAAAAA
>CALCMV010000114.1 GCA_937967535.1 uncultured Saprospiraceae bacterium | reverse complement strand
TATTCAATTACTTAAAAATCATTGCTTTGTGACAAATCGATGCCCACTTGACAGCTAAAGCAGTCATTACGGAGGCTCATGCTAATCTTGGCTTTTTCTGATTTCATATTATAAGTCCACTAATGTGTGTCACACTCATTTGAGCTTGTTCTTAAACTTAAACTTAAACTTAGACTTAAACTTAAACTTAGGTTATCAACTACTCTCCAATGTCTTCATTCCACAGTTCAGGTTTATTTTTAATAAAATCCTCCATCATTTTGATACAGGTTTCATCATTCAATACAATGACTTCCACGCCATGCTTTCTAAGCAGGTCTTCTGCGCCCATGAAGGTTTTGTTTTCGCCAATCACCACTCTAGGGATGCCGTACAAAAGAATTGCCCCTGTACACATCGGGCATGGAGAAAGGGTCGTGTATATGGTTGATTGTTGGTATGTTTTGGCATTTTGTCTGCCTGCATTTTCAAATGCGTCCATTTCACCATGAAGAATGACGCTGCCTTTTTGCACTCTTTTATTGTGTCCCTTTCCGAGTATTTTGCCATCGAAAACAATCACACTCCCGATGGGAATACCACCCTCCGACAAGCCTTTTTTAGCTTGATTAATGGCTTCTTTAAAAAATTTATCCATCTTGTTTTTATTTTAAATAAATATTATATATGTTTAAAAATTAAATTAGTTTAAGTGCAACACACATTAATGGAGATTTAATGTTAAAATGTACTTTGTAGGCGCGTAGCGTCGATACTATTTGTAACACCGAATGTCCCACTACCCGAAAAAGGCGCGTAGTTCCGATAGCTATCGGAATCCCCCTTAATACACTGGTTTTTATAGTGTCGCCGCTATGCGGCTTAGGAAGTTTTAGGGTTAATCATCGGTTACAAAGCGTGCTTCCGATAGCTATCGGAACTATGCGCCTAATATTATGAATCCACTTATGTATGTCACACTCAATTAGTTTCTGGCATTAGGCAGCAAGGTATCCGTTTGCCCAACATCGGTTAGTTTTTTGTAAACATTTCTCTAAATCAACATAGAACGAAGTACGACGAACAAAGAACGTGACTAGTTAGGCATGAAACAATATAGCAATTTCCTATCTTTGCGCCATGAAAAAACTTCTTGTTTTAGCGATTATTTTATCGCCCTTGCTGTGGGCGTGCAATGGTTCGGATAAATCAAAAGGTGCAAATACGACCCTCACGATTGAAGGGACACCCGCCATTGCAGATATTTCACAACGCATTGAAGATGAACCGAATAATGCAGAACTATACGCTATGCGCGGACGCTTGTTTTATGAAGAAGGACAATACGAAGCTGCGATTAGCGACCTCAAGAATGCTTCCAATCGGGATTCTTTGAATGTGGCATATTATCACCTCTTGGCAGATGCTTATTTTGATGGCAATCAGTCCAAATCTGCATTGGCAACTTTGCAAAAAGTCGTTGACCGTGATTCTACTTTGATAAATACTTTATTGAAATTGGGCGAAATGCAAATGATTGTACGCCAACACGAAGCATCGCTCAAAACAATTGCTCTTATATTTGAACATGACAGAAAACACCCGGAGGCTTTCTATTTGGGCGGATTGAATTTTGAGCAAATGGGCGATACCGCACGCGCCATCAATGCTTTCCAAACTACCGTCGAAGAAGACCCCGACCACATAGATGCCTACCGCAAATTGGCACGACATTTTGACAAAAAAAATAATAAAATCGCACTGGATTATTTTGATAATGCAATACGAATTGATTCGACCGATAGAGAAGCCTTGATGGGAAAGGGTTGGTATTTTCACCAACGCAATCAATTTGAGGAAGCGAAAAAATACTATGAAAAAGCCTCCAAATTTCACGCACTCGAACCGAAAATTCACTTCGACAATGGCATCTTGCACCTCGAAATGAAAGACCCCGAAACAGCCTACAAAAAATTTGACATTGCCATCAATCTTGAACCACAATACGGCACAGCCTATTACTACCGCGCCCTCGCTTCCGAACACATGGGCAAAAGCCTAGAAGTCATTATCACCGATTACCAACAAGCCGCCTCCCTGATGCCCAACCCCCAACGCGCCGCAGCTGCCCTCGAAAGACTCGGATACTAGGCACTTAGTCCAAGTTTTTTATGTGGTATTTTGTCAGACGAATTCTTTTTTTGAAAACGAAGATCTTATCAAATATCGGTGCATTATAAAACAACATTCGTCTGATAACTCTCCCCGCTCTGATCTTTGGGGGCTACATATTCAACTTGGGTTAAACTTAAATTTCACTTAGAGCATTAGGTTTGCATTGAGCCAGCCCGCATCTATTTGTGCTTTATATTTTTCGTAGAATTGGAGGGCGGGTTTGTTCCAATCGAGAACTTGCCATTTCATGCGATTGGCACCGATACGACGGGCTTCTTCGATGACTTGTTCAAATATCAATTCGCCGATACCTTGTCTGCGGCGGCTTTGTGTGACTACGAAATCTTCCAAAAACAGCATCCGTCCCTTCCAAGTCGAATAGGCGGTGTAGTATAATGCCATGCCGACCACTTCACCTTCCGACTCAGCAACAAAGGACCGGAAAAAACCCGCTTCAAAATCCGCTTCATAATCTTGCAAGGTGGCTGTGACCGCATCGGGTTCGTTTTCGTAGACTGCCAATTCTACGACGAGTGCGTGTATAGCAGCCAAATCTTTTTTTTCTGCTTGTCTAACTATTATCATTTTCAAAAAATTAAGGGTAGTCCTACACTTGTAATGCTATTTTTTGAACCACTAAGGAACGAAGAATCACTAAGTAATTGCTTATGAGATACTTAGTGTTGCTTAGTTCTTTAGTGGTTCAAAATTGTTATTCATATAGCATTACAAATATAGGACTACCAAATTAAGAATGTGTGGGCGAATAATAAGGGCAAACGCATGAGAATAATTGGACGTGAAAAAAACCGTCATTCCGAATCAAAATTCAGATTGAACAGTACACTTAATTTCAATGTCTTTGCCAAATTATGAATGAAAAATTAGCGAACAAGTTAAATTTATATTTTTTATACTAAAAATTAAAATAAATTAACGACTTCATGCAACCACTTTATACATAAATCGCTCTTTTATATAGAGCGTTTCGAGTACTTATGCTGCTGCTTGGCTCGAAATAGAACTTACCTTCCATTAGCCCAATGAGTTGTTGAGTTGTCATTAGTCCTAAGATTTATCAACTCAACTCAACTTAAAGACATTTGTTTTTTAGCAATTATTCATCTCATGCCTGCCGGAATGTATTTTTCGGGGGGCATTTTTTTTAGTTCGTGTTCGACAAAAATAGGGTAAAGATTATAGGTTCTTTGACAAATCCCGTGAAATTGCCCTCGCGCACCCTTCATTTCCCTAAAGGGACTGCTCTACACCTCTGATTTTGCGTGGGGCGTCCTTTAGGATTGAGGTGCGGGTAAGCAGATAATAGGTTTGTTCCACTGGATTTGTCAAAGAACCAGATTATATTCGCCTTGCAACTATTCCTTATTTTACTCGTACACCTCCTTTTCCCTTATTTTCTCCCAAGATGTTCTGTGAGTAAGACCCATTTTTCGGCTTCCCGAATCAGCACGGATGTTCCGATACTACTGGAAAGAAATTTTTGAGAAAGATGAAGATTCTAAAAAATACTGGGACAAAGAGGTAACTACTGGAAGGTTACGAAGGACATTTATTGACTTATTTTTTTACTCATTCCTACAGATAAAAATCCAAGACAAAGATTTAGAAATAAAATCTCAAGATAAAAATGAATTTTCCAAGGTTGAAATACTATTTGAGTCTTACAAGAAATTAATCAAAGAACATAGTATCAGCAAAAGCGACCTACTCAAAGAAATCAAAGAATATGCAACTATATTTAAAGATAATTTTGACCATTCAATAGTAGAAAAAGAGCTAACAAATGAGTTCGGGATTGAAAGAATCAATGCAATTATTTTTGGATTAGATACTTCCACCTTAATTCCATATGCTTTATTCGTCTTGAAAAATGTTAAGAATAAAACCGAAAGAAACGAAATATTTGAGTATCTCGAAAGCTATATAATGAGGCGAATGATAGTGAAAGCAAGCACCAAAAATTATAATCAATTGTTTACAGACAGATTGATTTCTAATAACATCTTATCCAAGGAAAACTTGAAAGCCTATATTGCTGAAAGGTCAGACAAAGTAAATTTCTATCCTTCAAATGAAGACTTAACTAAGGGATTCAACAACTCAGCTTTAATAAATAAACAGGCTGCTGGAATAATATACTTCTTAGAATCAAAAATAAGAAATAGAAATAGGCAGTCAACTCAATTGTTAGGGATTAGAAAATATAGTCTTGAACATTTAATGCCAAAAAAATGGGAGAACAATTGGGATAAATTAGAGAGCAAAGAAAAGCGAGATTTAAGGAATAAAAAACTATTAACTCTTGGCAATTTAGCAATAATTACACAATCGCTGAACGCATCAATCAGAGATTCAAGTTGGGAAATAAAGAAAAACGGGAAAGAAAATAAACACGGATTAAAACAATATTCATCTGGAATCGAAACATTGTCACCATATCTTGAATTAGAAAATTGGGACGAATTAGAAATCAAAAAGAGAGCAGATTTTTTACTTGAAAAAGCAATTGAAACTTGGAAAAAAGAAGAAAAACCTGTGCCTAATAAATAAGGCTTCATGCAGTACACCGTACCAAGCACTGAAGCCAATCTGAGGGCTTTTTATAAAATACGCCTCCGGTTTCATTTTAGCTACCGGAGGTTTCGTTCAACAATGTATATGACATTCATTGCGAGTAAAAGCTGTTTACGCCGCATATACGAGACCGTTAGCTGCAAGCAGGATCAGACAAGCAAAATCAAAATAAATGGAAATAAGAATAATTAGAAATATAAATAAACGCCTTAATTGCCTTTCCATTGTTACTCTTCTATTTGGCACATTATCAATTCTATGGACTGCTCAAATAGCTTCAAATATTTGGGCAGGGATTACTTTAAGTTTAATAGCAATTGGGCTACTATCACTTTTGATTAGTTGGTTGTTAATTAATTTTAAAACCATTAGTATTAGTGAATCTCAGATAAAGAAATTAACATTAAATTCTGATTCTGATATAACCAACATAAATATGTCTAATGACATAGAATATCTTGGAAATTGCATTACTCTTACAAGTGGAAAGAAATATGAATTTGATAGAACTCAGATAATAAAACTAAAAGGAATAATTCAACCAGATAAAATTGAGATAGAAAGAACTAAACAGAAATTTTATAATATTTCCCCAAGAGAACTCTTAAAAACACTATTAAATTTAGGTCCTTAAACATTAAAATAAGTTAAGATGAAATGAATGAAGAACTTAGAAAAATGGTTTATACAATAAGGAACTGGAAAAGGGAGTTGAAAGAATTGTAAAATCAAAAGTAGTAAATAAAAAAAGAAAAAAGCCAGCCGCTAATAAATAAGGCTTCATGCAGTACACCATGCCAAGCACTGAAGCCAATCTGAGGGCTTTTTATAAAATACGCCTCCGGTTTCACTTTAGCTACCGGAGGTTTTGTTCAACAATGGCTATGACGGTCATGCCCAACAAAAGCTGACAACGCCGCATACACAAGACCATTCTCAGCAACTAAAAAAAACAAAAAATTGAAGCAGAAGGCAAATAAATATTATGGAATTGTTTTACTCGGAATCTTGATTTTATTTTCGGGGAATGCAATAATGGGAAAAGTGGCTTTTGGGCATGGTTTAGGAGATATATTTTTCTTGCTATTTCTCTGGGGGCTTACGATAATTTATCTAATTGCTTTTCTGATAAATCGAAATAAAAGTACAAGACTTTTTATAACGAATATACTGCTAACCATTCCAATGATTTGGATAGTTCTGACAGCAACAATTTGGAGAGGTGGAGAATACTCATGGAATGGAGAAATCTTTTACATCCCATGTAGAACTGAAATTCAAATTGAAAATAAAGAAAAGCATAAGAAAGAAATTTTGACTATGTGTTCGGTGACTTACTATTCTGATTTTACAGGAACTTGGAATGGAAAAGAAATGGAAAATATTAATGGAAAAATTAAGATTCCTCAAAAACTAAAAAGACACCTTGATTATCCTATTGAAAAAGTTTTAATTCAACCTGCTCATTCCAATCAATGGAAAGATGGAATTAAAACAAAAATTTATAGATACAATTTAGATACTCTGATAATAAATAAAGAATACACATTGGGAGGAGAAATTTGTGAAATTATAGATAGAATACCAATGATTCAGGCAAGGATTAAATAAAAAAAAGAAGAAAAAACAAACAATGAAATATTATACAATCTATTTGTTATTACTCATTTCGATTTCGGCAAATGGGCAAATTCAAAAAGAAGAATTGTTGAAAAAAGCATTGAAGCAATTCGATTTCATAGAAGGTGAAATAATAGAGGAATCTGATACGATTAGATACTATCTTAAAAACTATCAGAAAGAAAAACCAAAGAACTTAATTGTATATATTCAGGGAACTGATGCAAACCCTATTTTTTCTTATAAAATGGAAAAAGAAAAACCTGTATTTTATAGGTGGTTTGGAGATGATTTCCAAAATATAGATTCTACGAGTACTTTTGCCATCATCCCAAAACCGAGTATGGAAGGCATTTATGAGGAAGGAAATGTAAATATTCCTCAAAAATATTATGAAAACAACTACAAAGAATACAGGGTGAATCAAATTCACAAATCAATTGAGGACATCGTAAATAAGCATATGGATAGTCCAAATAAGATTATTGTCTATGGTCATTCAGAGGGTGCTACAATTGCTTCAGCCCTTGCTCTAAAAAATGATAAAATAACACATTTGGGATTTTGGTCAGGAAATGTGTTAAACAACTTCTATGAATTTTCATTATTTAACAGGATAGAATCATTGAAAGGAAATTTGTCTGATTCTACGGCTCACCAAAATATAATGGAAATAATTGATTGGTACAAAGATGTAATAGAAAAACCTTCCTCTACGGATTTAGACCATTTTGGATTTACGAATAAAAGGTGGTCAACTTATGAAAAACCACCAATAGAAGAATTACTTGCAATTGACATTCCCATATTTGCTATGTTTGCAACAGAAGATGAAAGCACCCCAATAGAAACGGCATATTTAATTCCAATTCAATTTATGGAAAATAGGAAAAACAATTTAACATTTGAAGTTTGTATCGGATGCAATCATAGTTACATTCAAAAAAAAGGCGAAAAAGAAATCAATCAATGGGACTCCATATTTGCGGATTTTATGCAATGGACTGAAAAAGAATAACGAACTGCCAACAATGTATAACGGTCATGCTTCACAGGTTGACCGCGAATACCGTATCGACGACTTTAGCCGTCGCGTGAAATGAAAATATATTTATAAATAACTTAATTTTAATATTTTAAAAATTAAAGTAAAATTTATCTGACGGCTAAAGTCGTCAGTACAATGTTTCCGGTCAGCCTGTTCAGCAGCACTTTCATTGAGAGAAACAAAGGACAAGTAGTTTTGACCAATTATTTGTTGCGAGTTGCCTAAGGAACGCGGCAAAAATAACTTTACCATTTGGCTGCTTCTTTTGCACTTATTTTCCGCCTTGAAATCAGTTATTTATCCAGATAAACGCCTTCTTTCAAGACGACCCCGATAGCTATCGGGGAAGCACAAAATAATCTA
>CALCMV010000113.1 GCA_937967535.1 uncultured Saprospiraceae bacterium | reverse complement strand
TTGAGTTTTGTTGCTTGCATTAACTTGTTATTTTGATAAACCCTTTCGTATTCCTTGTATTTTTTCCAATGGAATATTTACAACTTGTGCGATTTGCTCGTCGGTCAAAATATTTTGTTTGATGAGTTCTTTGGTCATTCTTAATTCTCCCTTGAGAAGTGCTTCTTCTTCTCCTGTTTTTACTACATTGACCAACTCTAAGTAGGATAGTCGGCTTTTTTCGTACCTATCAAATTCCTTTTTATTAAGGTTGGCGATTTCAGCGGTTTTAAATGCTTTTTCAAAAATAGGTTCTCTCAATATTGTGGGTATATCATCAAAATCTTCTAAATTTTTCAAGAAATACAGCCATTTGTCATAATGCGTTTTGAGTTCATGCTCTTTTTTATTGAAGGCAGGCATTTGCAAAAATATATATTGCAATTTATCATAAAACACTTTACAATCTTGGTCTTTGAGTTCTACTTCTCGCCTTACTTTTGCTTTTTCTTCTTCTTCATCATAGAAAAAATCCAAAATAGCGATGTAGTAAATTTGGTCTAATCTAAAATTCCAATCCCCCTTTTTTGCTTGTTCTTTTATGGGAAATGTCGTGTAAAATAAAGCCCTGTCTTTGAAAAATTTGATTTTAGCTTTTTGCATTTCTACAATAAAACGCTCCCCCGTTTTACTGATGCAATGTATATCAAAAATCGCTTTTCTATCGACAGATATATCATGTAATTGTTCGGTATTTTGAAAAGAAAGTTCTTTAATTTGGTGCTTATCAGGTAGCAATTGATTCAAGAAATCCACGAGCAAGTCCTTGTTGGCTTCTTCGCCAAACAATTTCTTGAAACCAAAATCGGTATATGGATTGATGTATCTTGATTGCATTTTTTTCTATTTATTCACGTTAGACCTGTACTGACATCTTTAGCCGTCAAGTGAATTTTATTTTAATTTTTAAGTAATTGAAATGTTTTTATTACAAATCTATTTTACACTCCTGCGACGGCTAAAGACGTCGGTACGGAGCATTTCGCTCTAATTGTTATTTTTTAATTTTGATTTCAGCGAAACGTGAATATTTTATCATAAGTTTATCGCTTTCCCACGAATGATAACAACAATAAAAATAATTATAATTAAAATAATCGAAGGCCACACCGAATCTATCACCGAATACTGCGTAGAACTCGTCAAGTCATAATGAATAAACATCCCAAACATCGCCACCATCATCAACATCGGTACAATCGTATCTCTTTGCATCATTTATTTTTTGTGAAATAATGTCTTTTTTGAAAAAAGGCGTACATTCTTACAAATATCGCAGAAAATCCGCAGTTTTGCACGTTATACATGAATTAAACTAAACTTTATGTCGAAAGATACAACCAACCTCAATTTTCGTGGCAATGGTAAGTTGCTCTTATCGGGCGAATATTTCATCTTGGATGGTGGCGTGGGCTTGGCAGTTCCTGTGCGATTGGGGCAACGTATGAGCGTGGCGCAAGGAGAAGAAGCGGGATTGCATTGGCAAAGCCTGACGCTGCGGGGCGAGACGTGGTTTGAGGCACGATTTGAATTGCCGACGCTCGAAATTCTTTCCACGACTGACGACCAAGCCGCCGAAATACTTCAAAAAATGATTCGCTACGCCCGTTCAAAGGATTTAGATTTTATGCGCGGCGAAACGCAACTCAAAATCACTACTCGCCTCGAATTTCCGCGTAATTGGGGCTTCGGAAGCAGTTCTACCTTGATTTATATGGTGGCAAAATGGGCGAAATTAAATCCATTTGAATTGCTGGATAAAACATTCGGCGGGTCAGGTTACGATTTGATTTGTGCGGAGGTGAATACGCCGATTTTTTTTCAAAAACAAGAAAAAGTCCGCGCCTACCAAGCCACTGATTTTGGCAAACATCCTGAAACGGGTGAAAATTTGCCCTTTTTGAAAAATTTATATTTAGTTCATTTAAATAAAAAACAAAACAGCCGCGAGGGAATTGAGCGTTATCGCGCATGGGACGACGAGGAGAAAAAACTTGAACGCCTTCAACAAATCAGCGTCCTCTCCCAACGCTTTCAATTTTCCACTAGTCTGCCCGAACTCAATGCCGTCATCCGCGAACATGAGGACATCGTATCCTCTTCCCTCAAATTGCGTATGGCGAAAGATTTGTATTTCAATGATTTTTGGGGCGAAGTGAAATCGCTCGGCGCGTGGGGCGGCGATTTTGTATTGGTCACCAGTCAACGTACACCGCAGACGACGAAAACTTATTTTCGAGAAAAAGGGTTTAAAGTTTGTCTCAAATATCTGGATACAGTAATTTGAAGAACGAACTGAAAGCAAAAGTCCGACGTTTTGTTTATATTTGACAAAAATAAATTATGATTTCGCAGGAAGAATTAGATAAATTGTTGGTGGAAATGGAAACGAGTAGAGTGGAGAGAACGGTTTCTACAAATAATACCAAAAAATTTGGGGAGGCTATCTGTGCTTTTGCTAATGATTTGCCTAATTACGGTAAGCCGGGCTACTTGATTATTGGGGCAAATGACGATGGAAGCATAGCGGGTATTGAGATAAATGAAAAGTTGATACAAAGAGTAGCTGCACTTCGAGATGATATTGTTCCTCCACCTACAATCATACCTGAAATATTTACCTACCCTGACGGCAAAGAATTGTTAGTTGTAGAAGTGCAACCAAGTTCTCAACCTCCGGTTAGGTATAATGATAAGGTGTGTGTTAGGATAGGTCCTCGAAGTGGAGTTGCCAATGTTGAAGATGAACGTGTTTTGATGGAAAAACGCTCTTCTTTTACACGTTCTTTTGACGCACGTCCTTGTCGTGAAAGCACACTCAATGATTTGAGTATCAATATTTTCAAGTTAGTTTATTTGCCTACTGTCGTGGACGCTGAGGTTTTAGAATCCGACGATAGGAAAATTGAAGAGCAGCTTGCATCTTTGAGGTTTTACGATTTGAAAGCTGACTGTCCTACTTACGCAGGTATTTTGATGTTTGGTAACAACCCAACCCACTACCTTCCTGAAGCTTATGTACAGTATGTGCGTTTTACAGGTGAGGACGAGGTGAGTGCATTTGATATTGAACGTGATTTTTTAGGTGACTTGACTACCCAAATGCGTGAAATGAGTAACTTTATCAAATCACAAATTGTCAAAAAAACCTTACCGGATTTAGGAGAAAAATATCAAGCGAGTTATCCAGCGAGTGCAGTACAAGAATTACTCTATAATGCAGTGATTCACCGAAATTATGAAACTAATACTTTTGTCAAATTCTATGAATTTTCTGATAAAATCCTAATTTCCAACTCAGGTGGTTTGCATGTGCCGGCACGCCCAGAGAATTTCCCAAATGAAAATGCTTATCGTAATCCTATACTCGCCGGAGCTGCTAAAAATCTTGGTTTCGTCAATAAATTTAACAGAGGTGTAAAACGTGCTATTGCTGCATTAGCCGAAAACGGCAACCCTGAACCCAAATTTACCGTTGACCAACCCGCAAGTTTTGAAGTCATTATTTATAAAAAACAAATATGAATACAATCACATTTTTCAATAACGAATATAGTGTTGACAAAACTTCACTGATATATCACGTTACGTATATGTTGGCAGAGTTGGGGTATCGGGTGCTTGTAGTGGATTTGGACACGCAGACCATGCTCACCACCAGATTTTTTAAAATTGAAAAATTACATGAAATATACGAGAGAGAGGCGCAAGACAGACCAACGATTATCCGAGCCGTTCAACATTTAAATCAAAAAAAAGCAACACCTCAAAGCCCATACATACATGAATTGAGCGATAAAATAGGCGTAATAGCCGCCGACTCCGAACTGGCTCTTTTTGAAGAAAAATTTAGTGATAGTTGGTCGAAAAGATATGATGAAGGATTTGAAAATACGATGCTTTTCTATGAGACAATCCAAGAAGCAAGTGACAGATTTAATGCAGATTATACCATTGTAAATTTAAGTACCAATTTCAGCGCGATTAATCGGGCGGCTTTTATGGCTCTGCAAAATCTCATTTTGCCCGTTTCTGCTAATGTATTTTCTTTATCTAATATTCAAAATATTGGTAAGCAGATAAAATTGTGGAAGGATGAGAAATGGGATTTATATAGTAACTCCTATAATCAAAAATATTCTCCCTTGTCAACTTGGCTTGGTTACGTATTTATGCGACATACCATTCGGGAAAGCATACCGCCGGGACCGTTCACTGATTGGGGCAAGCGAGTTCCTTACTACTTTCAAAGTGATTTTATGGGCTTAGAAGCCCCTTCAGAGGAGTCGCATTTACTTTCGACAATCAAGCACTACCATGGTCTGCATATCATGTCGGTAGAATCTCGCAAACCTATCTTTTTACTCAAACCTGCCGATGGTGCGATAGGTTCTCACGTCCATGCTGTACGGTTAGTTTACAAGGAATATAAAACGCTAACGGAAAACATTATTGAGCAAATTAGAAAAAACTATATTCGTTTAGCTAAAGCCCTAACTGAGATGGAAGCCAAATAAAATAATTACTAAACATTGCAAAACGACCCACTCACACGCTTAATCCTTGCCTCATTCGCGCTGCTCTACGGTATGGGCGTTTTTATTATTTAATAAATTAAAAACCAATAAAATAAAAACGTCTCGCGTCCACTCACATTTCAAAAAAATGTCAACTATTTTTACAGCAAATTTAAACATGCCTGTATTTTCTATAACTTTGAACTCGCATTTTACAAAACCAATCACTAATCAACATGAATCTAAGCATAGATATTGGTAATTCGCGTACCAAATTAGGTATCTTTGATGGCGAAACACTCATTGAACGTCCGGTATTGAAAAAGCCGAAAATTAGTGAGATAGCACAGATCATTGATACTCATAAAATTGAACGGGCGATATGCTCCTCAGTGGCGGTGTATCCTTCCGAATTAGATGATTTTTTGCGAGAAAAATTATTTTATATCCAACTCGAAACCCATACGCCATTGCCCATAAAAAACAATTACAAAACACCGGAAACACTTGGCAAAGACCGCATTGCTGCAGCAGTAGGGGCCTGGCATATTTTCCCGAATCAAAATTTGGTGGTGATAGATGCAGGAACTTGTATTACGATTGATTTTGTGCATAGTTCGGGGCTGTATATGGGCGGTACGATTACGCCGGGAATTTCATTGCGCTACAAAGCGATGCACCATTTTACCTCAAGATTGCCCTTGGTCAAAAGGCAGCGTTTGGATGGATTTATCGGTTATAGTACCGAAACTTGCATGAGTATGGGCGCACAAATGGGCGCAACACTCGAAATAGAAGGCTTTATTTCGCTATATGAAAAAGATTTTGGCGAAATATCCGTTATAATTACCGGTGGTGACGCAGATTATTTTGTCAATGAATTGAAAAATGAGATATTTGCACACCCAAATCTTGTACTGACAGGATTAAACGAAATTTTAAAGTATAATAGTGATTAGTGACTGATTGTTTAATAATAAATTTTGCATAGCAAAATTAGCTAATAGTTTAATTCGTAATTCATTGACAATTAAAAATTACAGTAAGTTATTGATTATTAATTAGTTAAAAAACGAATAACGAGTTACGGCACCAATCACCAATTAACCAATAAACTTACATGAAATATATTTTTTCTGTTTTTATTATAATAATAATTGGCAATCAAGCCTTTGCCCAAATTCAAGACAACTCTCCCTACTCGCGTTTTGGCTTGGGTGACTTGGTAGAATCGAATATCGCGGCTACGGGTGCTATGGGAGGTATTTCGACAGGCTACAACAGCCTCTATCACCTCAATCCCTTGAATCCGGCATCCTATTCGGCACTGGGTTATACTGCATTTGAGACGGGCATTGATGCGACTTTTTCGCGCTATGCCTTTGGCGACGATCGCACAAATACCAGCACCGGCGGGCTTTCTTACTTTGCGCTTGGTTTTCCGATTTTTAACCCCTTGAACCGTATCACCAAAAAACGGGATTATCCCTTTGATTGGGGAGCGAGTTTTGGTTTGGTGCCGCATAGTCGTGTAGCCTACAATGTAGAAAGCAGAGCATACAGCGAGGCGATACAAGATACTTTGTCGCGTTTCAGTTCA
The DNA here is from genome assembly GCA_937967535.1 of uncultured Saprospiraceae bacterium. Taxonomy (GTDB): domain Bacteria; phylum Bacteroidota; class Bacteroidia; order Chitinophagales; family Saprospiraceae; genus JAHDEO01. Next base: position 18,759 of record CALCMV010000113.1, on the reverse strand, counting down.
GGCGAAGGAGAGCGTTACAAACTATACTTCGGAACAGGCTTGCGATACAAAGGACTTTCGGCAGGATTCAATGCCAATTATTTATTTGGAAAAGTAAACCGCGATTTGTTTGTTGATTTTGGCAATACCATTGATTTTCAAAACGATATATCTACAAGCGGCATCAGTACAAATGGCTGGATTTGGGACTTCGGATTGCAATACCAATACACACTCGGCAAACTCAGCGACCCGAATGAAGAAGCCAAACGCCGCAATAAATCCCACATCATTATAGGTGTGACTACTACACCCGGCACACAGGTTGGTTTGAATGGTGATGATAATTTTGGTCGGACACGTTCTACCTACAATAATTATGAAACTTTCAGAGAAAATTCCAACTTTGCTTACGATACTATTTCCTCCAATCGGGTTAATGAAAAAATGACCTTACCAAGTAGTTTTGGGGCAGCATTGACCTACAAAAAAGACCGCCGATTCCTGTTTAGTGCAGAGTATAAAACCACTGCATGGTCAAACTATGAAAACCCGATTGAGCCGCAAACATTGGCAAATACATGGCGCGGAGCTATTGGTATGGAAATAACGCCAAATGACCGTAGCCTCGATTTCTTAGAACGGGTACGCTACCGCTTGGGCGCGTATTATGGCACCGACCCGCGTATGATTGACGGTCTGCAACTCACAAATTATGCGGCAACATTTGGCTTTGGTTTGCCCATTGTACTGCCGCGTGGTGTGCCTTCTTTCGTCAATATCGGCTTCGAAATCGGGCAACACGGACATCCCGATTTGATTCAAGAAACTTATTTCAAAACCTCCTTATCATTTACACTCAACGATAATTCTTGGTTTTATAAACAAAAATATAGATAGATTTTTTTAATGAAAATGAAAATGAAAATATAAATGTGAATCAAAATGTGAATCAAAACACCAAATATTCAATGCTTACTGCTTAATTTTCATTTCTAACAGTGTGAGTTTTTTTCAAAAATAAATAACGTCATTTACTATTACGGTGAATGACGTTATTTTTATTTTGGGAAAAACCACGAACAATGAATCATCGAAGCACGAATCCCAAACAATGAACTACCAACTTTTTTCTTATTTTTTATTAATAAATCAAATAAAAATAGTAATTTTGAAACAAAATGTTCTTTTTTCTTTCAAATTTCTTGTTTTATTGACGCAAATAAGTTATCTTTGCGTCATCAATTAAATTAAATTTCTGTAAATCAAAGAGGTCAAAGGTCAAACCATTTTCATAGTCAAAAGTCAGATAAAACACCTCAAAACTATCTGACTTCTAACAGCAAAACGTTCTGAACTCTGACTTCTAAAATGACAAACTCGCATATGTCTCAAGAATTAGAAGCCAAAAAGAAGGCACTACAACTTACCATAGACCGCTTGGAAAAAACATACGGCAAAGGCACAGTCATGATGCTTGGTGACAAACAAGTCATTCGCGTACCGATCATTTCGACGGGGTCGCTCGGTTTGGATATTGCGCTCGGTACGGGCGGTCTGCCGCGTGGTCGTGTGGTCGAGATTTACGGACCGGAATCTTCGGGTAAAACGACACTTGCCATTCACGCCATCGCAGAAGCACAAAAATTGGGCGGTATCGCTGCATTTATTGATGCCGAACACGCTTTTGACCGCTTTTATGCCGAAAGTTTGGGTGTTGATACCAGCAACCTACTCATCGCCCAACCCGACGACGGCGAACAAGCCCTCGAAATCACCGAAAACCTGATTCGCTCCGGCGCGATTGATATTATCGTGATTGACTCGGTGGCGGCACTCGTACCTCGTAGTGAGATAGAAGGCGAAATGGGTGACTCGAAAATGGGACTCCAAGCCCGCCTCATGTCACAAGCCATGCGTAAACTCACAAGTGCGATTAATAAGACCAATTGTTGTTGTATTTTCATCAACCAATTGCGTGAAAAAATCGGCGTCATGTTCGGAAACCCTGAAACTACGACGGGTGGTAATGCCTTGAAATTCTACGCTTCTGTGCGTTTGGATATTCGTCGCTCCGGTGCAGCATTGAAGGATAAAGAAGGTAACGTTGTCGGTAATCACGTCAAAGTGAAAGTCGTCAAAAACAAACTCGCCTCGCCTTTCCGCGTTGCCGAATTTGACATCATGTACGGACAAGGTATCTCGCGAAGTGGCGAAACCATCGACATTGGTGTTGATTTGGATATTGTCGGAAAAAGTGGTGCGTGGTACAGTTACGGCGGTTCAAAAATCGCACAAGGACGCGAATCTGCCAAAAATTTCCTTATTGACAATCCCGAAGTAGCTACCGAAATTGAAGGAAAAATAAAAGCGAAATTGCTCGAAAATCAAGAGGAAAGCGCAGCAGATGCCAAAGCTAAAGAAGACAAAAAATCAGAAAAGTCAGCCAAAGCATCTAAAAATGGGGTGAAGGAGACAGCATAAAGAGTTAGGAGTAGCGCGAGTACGAGTTTCTGATTCGTTACTAAGATGCTCTTATTGAACTGCAAGGCGTATTTTTTCGTCTTGCAGTTTTTTTATATTGGGAAATGGAACTATTCTATTTTTGATTTTGTTTTGAAACCATTGATATTTGCTAAAAAAACATTTACCTTTGCAATCCTTTAAGAATGAATAAGGACTTACATCGGGAGTCATTCATCATTCATTCAACATAAAGTTCGGGATGTGGCGCAGCCCGGTAGCGCACACGCCTGGGGGGCGTGGGGTCGCAGGTTCAAATCCTGTCATCCCGACTAAATCAAAAAATCCTGATAATCAGCTTTTTATTAAGCCGATTATCAGGATTTTTTCTTTTACTAAGAGCATGTTTGGATTTTTCTGGAAAAAGGGCAAAAAAAGAGGCTCACAAATTGCTTTGCAAGCCTTCTTTTAGGTTAGGGACCTCTAAAGGTTGATTATAATTTCTTTGTCGGATTAAATTGGATTGAATTAAATTGAAATTTGTGTAATTGTTAATTGATGATTGTAAGAAGTAGCTTTTTGAGAGACAGTGCATACAAAAAACGAATGTTTTGTGACAAGTAAAAAGATGGAAAATTTATTTGCTTGTCAGTTATAGCAACTGCTTTGTGTCTAAAAAATATACATGTGAAAAATACTTCATGCAATGTGTTTTTTATTAAAATTATAAATCTGCTCTTAGAATTTACGCAAGTCCGCAGTTTGAGTTATGTCTACAATTGCTCTCTCAACTGTTCATCTAATTTTCGGATATAATCGCGTCCATATTCGCCGTTTTCCAAATCCGTGTACAAATACTCTGGCAAGTCATTTTTTACTGAAGGTGCAAGGCTGCCTATTGCCAAAGTCAGCGAAGCCACCGTATCTACATCGCCGCCAAAATTGACGCTGCTCTTCAGCATATTTGTCAGCGTATCTTCTTGTTGGAGTACTGTGAGTACGGCTTCTACGGTTTCGATGGCATCTACTCCTACTTCTCTGTTCCAATTTGCCGACCATTTATATCCCTGACTATCAGATAAATACGCTGCCAAATCATTTTTATTTCCTTTTTGATAAATGAAAAAATGGCAAGCGAGTGCAATGGCTTCCGCGCCTTTTATAGCTTTTTCGCTTTGATGCGTGACGGCGGCTTGTACTTGGCATTTTGTTTTGATTTCTGATTCATCTTTCAAAATTCCGAGTGGATAGGCTCGCATAGCTGCGCCATTGCGTTCGCTTTTCGGGCGAATTTTTTCTAATAATTCTGTACCGTCTTTTATGCTTGTTAAAAATTGGTAAAAACGTTTTGCATAACCTCTTCTTGGGTCTCTTTTAAAACATTCGACAAACTTTTGGGCAATATTTTCCGGTGTCCATGCTGCACCACCAATGAGCAATTCGGCAATGGCAAGCGACATTTGCGTATCGTCGGTATATTTTCCGTGAATTTCAGGAAATAAAGGATGTGCTTCGTAACGTGAAATCGTATTGTCCCGACGGATTTTCTCCATTGGCGCAAACTCAAATCCTGCACCGTAAGCATCGCCGATAGCTCCTTCTAATAACATGTTTAAATTGTATTCTTAAATTTCCAAAATTTCTTTCACTAAATATTGGGGTAGGTGCAATTTACTCATTCTGATAAGGAGTCCAATCTTGAATATGTTCGCGCTCATTGTACTCTTGGTCTTCTTCGTCAAATTCATTATCCTCCTCAAATGTTTCTTTTGCTTGCCCGGCAGCCACAGGGACGGGTACAGGCGCGACCATATTTTGTGCTTCCTCCTCTCTGATTTCTTCTACAATTTGCGGATTTTCTTTTTGTTGAATTTCCGTATACATCACATTTGCACTCGCAATCGCAAACAGGCGCGTACCCAACCTAAAAAACATCACCAAAGTCTGCACTATCAGCATAATCAAAATAGCTGCCTTGCCCGTCATTCCAATTTTCGGAGCTAAAAACAGGTACAAAGCATAGACTCCGACCAATAAGACAATATCCAGTAAATAGACCAGATAAGTACGGGAAAAATACCGCAGACACATAGCGAAGCTACGCCCAAATTCGCGTAATACAAACCAAGTATCTTCTCTGACCATGCGTACTTTTGTGTAGTCGCCCACCATCGCAATAAAAGTGGCAAGGAAGAGGTGAATCGGCAAAATGATTTTGCCTGCATTGGAGAAAAACGCCTCACTGCGAAGGTTTTCAAAATCACCGCCCAAACCAAAGAAAAATGCCCCGCCATACAGCAAAGCCACTACGATGCCCTGAAACAAGAGCAACCAGCCAAACAAGCGAAAAAATCGCCAAAAATACTGCGTACAAGCCGCCATAAAACGCTGTGCGCTAAAATCTTCGGGTATCATAGCAAAAGATTTCACAATACCGCCACTCAGGAAGATATACGCCAATAAAAACACCGGAACCATCCAGCGTACCTGACTTGTCAAGCCGGAAATTTTGTCGCCGTGTGTATTCATAAAATCTGTCCAGACCGTATGGTCGTAGGCGGGTAGCAGCTTGGTAATTTCGAGCGAATTGCCGATGGATTCCTCCATGATTCCTGCAAATGGCACCGCCACAGTGAGTGCCAAAACGAAGATTAACAAAAATAACAATAGCCACATCCAAAACAGACGGAATGTGTGCGAAATACCTTTAAAAAAAATAATAATCGGATTCATGTGAAACGGTTGACGGCGGACGGTAGACGGTTGACGGCGGACGGATTATTCCGTCTACCATCCACCGTCTACCGTTTACCGTTAAAAAAAGAAGAAGGTTGATTGCAGGGCATTTTGCATCCAGAACAAGACTTTTGATGCCCATTTCATAATAGGCTGATTGTCCGGTTCTCGGGTTAAGCTATTGTTATTCAAGTCAATATCCAGTAATATTTTTTGTTCAGGGTCAATGTGTGCCGAAACCACTTTTTCAGGACGCTCGTAGATAAATTCGTGATTGCGCGATTCGCCGTCCCATGTTTCGAGTACCTCGTCGCCATTATCAAAACGTACCAATACCTCAAGCGGCATCACCATATCACCTGCTCTTTCCAATAAGACACGCGAGCGGTAGTCGCCTGCTCTGTCTGCATATCCTTCTTCTTCGCGTCTATCGCGCCAGCGTTTTTCGCCATTTGCATTTTCAAATACTCCAATTGGTTCATTTTGCTTGCGATTGCTGATAGAGCGCACCTTATAATCACAGACCTGCGTACCATACACCACTTGGTCAAAAAACCAATTCAAATCGCCGCCATATTTATCGCCATGTTCGCGGCTCACTACCTCGTTTGCCACTGCGATAAAATCCGTTCCTGTCGGGTGTTTAAATTTCCAACGCTCAAAATAGCTTTGCATGATTTTATCCATCGTCTCCATGCCTACCATGCGCTCCAATGTTTTCATCCACAGTCCCGTTTTGTGATACATAATATTGCGCTCGCCACCGACTTTAAACTCCCAACCCGGCGTGGCGCAAGGTGCTACACGCGGATTGGACATGCCCGTATAGTTGAGGCGCGATACCTCACCATCACCGCGATTGTAACCGCCAACACTGACTTCGGATGTTTTTTCGCCATAATAATGGTCGGCAATACGATTCTCATAATAAGTCGTAAACCCTTCGTCCAGCCAAACTTCTTCTTGCTCATTGCTTGCCACCATTTGCATAAAATACTGATGCACAAACTCATGTATCGTTACCATCTCGACTTGTCGTACCCCTTCGTGTATCGTGAATGCAGGCAAACCCGTAACCAAAGTCGGATATTCCATACCCGAAGAACCGACTCCGTAAATAGGGGGGTCTACTATCGTGAAGGTAGTGTATGGATATTCGCCCACATATTTATCCATATATTCAAAAGCATTTTTGATAGATTGCAGGTATTTTTCGGAGTTATTTTTGTGTTCGGGCTGTATGAGTAGGCGGATTTCTACATCCTTCCATTTATCCTTAATTTCCTCAAAATCAGGCGAAGCTGTCCACGCAAAATCAATCACATCTTCTGCGCGATACGATACGGTTTTTGTACCATTCATATTTTTGCGCTCTTCCCGTAAAACGCCCGAAGCCCCCACTACATAGCCCTTCGGCACAGTGATATCCACATTATACACGCCAAAATCTGCATAAAACTCTGTTGTCGGGATAAATTGGTGACAATTCCAACTTCCTTCAGTTGCACCACGCTCGCCCACTTCTTCATACACACCAATTTTCGGAAACCACTGCACCACAAAGTAATAATGCTCTCCTTCAAAACCTGTTCGAGCGATGATACGCGGTAGTTTAGACACAAAATCAATGTCAAATTCTGCTGTTTCGCCCGGGCTTATCGCCTTGCGAAGTGGTACACGCAATACCGTTTGGTCTTTCGTATTACCATCTGTCGGGTGTATAAATTCCATATCCGGCGTGAGGTCATTGCCATTTTCATCTTCTATTTTCACAATATCCGTCCAGCCCCATCCCAGTTCATCATCCGACAATCTGCCAAAGCGACTGCCGCTACGCAAAAAAGTTGATTCAGTGTTTTTGTAAGCATTCAAATACAGGTGAAAGCGCAATTCTCTGATATTATCGGGCGAGTCATTGCGCCAAGTTAGCAATTCTTTTCCCCTCAAAGTTTTCTCCGCAGTATCAAGCGTCACGCTAATATCGTAATTGGCAATACGCGGACTCAATGCCTTATCCCATCTTGCTTTTTGTGTATAAGTTGTTGATGTAGAAACAATAAAAAAGCATCCAATAATTAAAAGGTATCTTATCATAGCATATAAAAATTCCAAATCAAAACATATAATTTAAATAAATACTTTTTAAATAAATTTATGTTATTTCAAAATTTGGTTATTATTTTTTTGAATTTACATTTTTTTTGTACCTTGTGGTCAGATTGAGGGTCGAAATTACGAAACTTTTTGTTATACAAACGAATTTTGATACTCAAATCAAACACAACACTTAAAGTTCACTCCTACATCCGTAACACACTACTCCTTTGTCTACTCACAACACACTCTTCCATCCACTCAATTTTTTTATAATCAAGACTTTGTTAGAGATTATTTTTTAACATAAATAATTTCGATAAATGTATTTTGATTTAGACAAGAAAATAAATTAATTCAAGTTGCGGAAAACTTGTATTAAATTACTGGATTTTGGACATTTTAGAAATTGGGCTTACTCTTGCAAGTAGCTAAATTATTAATTATGTATATTTATTTTATAAATTTTTGTAAAATAATGTTTTACTAATTTCCCAATGCCCAAACTCCGCTTAAAATTAGTAAGGAAGAAAAAATAAATTGGACAAACCTAAGAAGTCTATTTTGTGCTTTCCCGATAGCTATCGGGATTGTTTTGAAAAAAGAAGTTTATCAAGATAAATGACGGATTTCAAAGCGAAAAATAAGTACAAAAGGAGCCATCAATTTGTGTTCAAGTTATTATTTCGTCTCTACTAATTTATTTCTTTTCTTATTCAAAAACCATACATTTTCCATTGTCACAAAAACTATTTTTCTATTTAATTTAATGAAGAGTAAAATCAACATTTGCTTCGCTTTACCTATCCTAGGCAGACCCCAATTGAACGGATGTTTAAAATAAAAATACGCTATTATTAATTAAATTAATTTTCATTACAAATAGTTGATAATCAATTTTTTGTAATTAAAAAAAATATCTAAATCATGGAAAATTCAAGATTTGGAATGGGATTTCTATGCCTATTCGTCAGCACTTTTTTACTTCTATTACCCCTTTTAACTTTTGGAGATATTGAACCTCGCTATGTTGCCGATTTGTCTAATACGATGCGCGAATCTTCGGGCATTACTTGCACAGGCAAAGGCGAGTTTTGGACTATCAATGACGGCAGAAACGGAGCGATACTACATGCCGCCGATACGAGTGGCAATGTGTACAGAAGCATCACGATACTCAATGCTTTTAATTATGATTGGGAAGACATGACAAGCGATAATGACGGCAATATTTACATTGCGGATACAGGCGATAAGAATGCTTGGTATTCTCCAAGTGGTGCATATGATGATTTGTCAATCTATCGTATACCAAACCCTGATTATTTTTGTGAAAATAATGTTGTGGCAGGCGTTATCAATTTCCGTTTTCCTACTTCAGATGTGGATAATGCAGAGGGGATTTTTTATTATAATAATTATATTTATATCACTACAAAAAGCGATGCAACAGGCAATCAACCTTATGCCGGAAGGTGTTTTTTGTACCGCGTACCTGCTGCGCCCAATCCCGACCAGCAGTATGTAGCCGAGTATATCAGTGACATTGATGTCAGTCTTGATGCACCTGCAAAAGATTACTATCAAGTGACCGCGTCGGCATTGAGTCCTGATGGTGAGTTGTTGTTGCTTATGGGAGAACGGCGATTTTGGGTTATTCGTGATTTTACACCGGGCGTGTTTTTTGACGGGCAAATGACCGCTTATGATTTTGATGAAAAATTGCAGCGTGAAGCCATTGATTTTGTCGGAAACCGAGAAATTTATATGACCAACGAAGCAGAAGATGAAGACGGAAAATTGACCTATTTGAACTTATGCCCACATCTCAATGAGCAATATGGTTGCGCTCAAAATTTTGGTGTAGCACGTTCTCAGGCAGCCACATTTTCTGATAGTGCATCAGAAGTCGCAAATGGTCAGGTATCTACTTCGGGCAATTCGATTGTATTGGGCAACGGACAGAAAACAGCCTTTCGTTTTGATGATTTGAATATTCCGAGAGGGGCAAAGATTACGCGGGCATACGTGCAGTTTCGCGCATATGCCAATGGAAGCAATTCCAATACCTTTACTCTTTATGCACATGCAACAGGTGATGCCCCTATCTTTCAAAATTCGCATCAAAATATCACGAACCGACCGTCTAGTTGCCATTCGGTCAATTGGTCATTTGACAATTGGACAGATAATGACGCAAAAAATGCCGAGCGCAGCCCCGACATCAGTGATGTGATACAAGAAATTATACTCCGACCGGATTGGAATAATTATAATGCTATTGCACTAATATTTGACGGGCTGGGTTTGCGAACTGCTTATACCGGAAATGCTTGTGTACGTTCTGCTCCCGAATTGATTGTGGAATACTACGAACCTCTGCAACTCAATGTCAAGGCATGGCTCGAAGGTGCTTATCAGCCTCAAACAAATAATATGAGAACCGACCTCAATACATTGCGTTTTGCCCTTCCCGGACAAGTTAATCAATCGGCAGGGCAGCCATATAGCACCGCCCCATGGAACTACGAAGATAGAGAAGGTGAATACTACAAAACAGGAAACTACAATGCAAATGTGGTAGATTGGGTATTGGTATCGCTGCGAAGTACGCCGGACCCCTCATCTACTTTCGTGCGTACTGCCATGCTGCTACATACCGATGGTACTATACATCCCGTAAAGCCCTTGCCTGCTTCTAAAGATACAGAAGGAAATTTTTATATATTAGTAGAACACAGGACGCATATGGGCGCAATGTCCCTCACGCCTGTTAGTATCAATAATGGCGTGGCAACTTATGATTTTAGAGGACAAGATTCATACGGTAGCCCAACCAATTCGGCTCAAATTCAACTCGAATCGGGCGCATGGGGGCTGTATGCAGGAGATGGCGACCAAGCAGCCGACACAGGAGGCTACGATATTAATGGTGCCGATAAAATCATTTTCCAACAAGATAATGGCCAATTTTATATTTATTCTCTCGGCGATTTCAATATGGATGGTGATGTCAGCGGTGCCGATAAAGCCATTTGGCTAAAAAATAATGGTGCTTTCTCCATTGTACCTAAATAAGGCAATGCAGATTACGTTTGCGGGTTATTTTTCGTGTAAGCGAAAAAACTCGCAAACGTAACTCTTCTACCGCATCCGTTTGGGTTTTTCGATGTAGGCAACACCTCTTGGCAACTTAAACGTACTATCGGCGACATTTAGTTCGTCAATATCTGTACAAGTGATTTCCGTGCAATTCGTTTTCGTATTGAAAATGAATTTTAAAGGTATCGCGCCATCTGTCATTTTCAGACAAAATGCCCAATATTGATAATTGTGTTTGCCAAATTGCTTACAGTCTATTTTGTACTTCGAGTTATAATAATATTCGAGAGTACCTTCGGAGGTACGTACTGTGAGCAAATCGCACTTTACACCGCGAATCTTTGCAGCTTTTTTAACGACTTCGTACGATATGACTTCGCCGGTGGTCTTTGCTGCGCTGATCCACATTACTGCCCTCACAGTTTTGTTTGTGATGTAAAGTGTATCATTGATATAGGTTTGAGTGATTTGCGATTCGCCATTCAACAGATTTTTGTACCTATCGTCTTTGAAGTAAAACTTCTGTTGAGTACCGTGCAATTTTTTGACATTTTTAGGTTTTAAAAAACCTGTTTTGTCCTTGAATTTGTACCTGTATGTCACTACGCCTTCAAAAGATTGACCTTGAAGTAGTGTAGGGAAAATAAACAGGCAGAATAGTATGAAGGTAAGAAATGAGGTCTTCATAACTGATACTTAGTTTTGAAAAGGAAAGAGGTGTGTGATAAGGCTCCGTCCTTGGATGAAATAATAATATTGCGTGTGCAAAATATCTAAATTGTAACCGCCTCAAGTTCCAATTCAATCAAAAATATATTCAAAATTATTATTGAGAATAATAATATAAATATACCTAAAAAGTATAAATGGTTATTTGTGAGATAAATAGGGTTAACAATAAATTTAAGGAAATACGAAAGAAGATTCCGATTAATTATATAGCTTATTTTAAAACAGAATATTTTCTTTGAATGTATTATCTGTTATTTTGATACAACCTTAAATATATTATTTATCTTATTTAAATGCTTCATAGGGTCACATACAAATGTATGAAAAAAAATAATTCTTTTAAAAAAAAGCATGTGTATTTATTGAAAAAAAAATGTAATCACCAATATTTTTGCCAAATTGATAATTACCTATTAATTTAAAGGCAAAACCAATAAATTACACTTAATAAGTTCGTGATTTTGGTAATATCCGACGAAAATAAGGTAAATGATTGTATGCGAGTTGCAAGGCGAATTTCTTTGTTAAAAGTGGATATTTGAGTATTCAGACAGTCATTTTTCATAAAAATATTCGCCTTGCAACTATTCTCTATTTTACTCGAACATCTCCGTAATTTTCTATTTGAAAAAAATTAAACCTACTCAAAAGCTAATAAAAATGATTTGCAGCATCATTTTATTTTTTGCAAAAAAACTCATAACACCCGTTTGATACGCTATATTTGCGTCACAATTAAAAATGAGTAGATGAGTAAATGAATAAATGAGTAAATCTACCAACCTATTATTGTACTCATCCATTCATTTACTCATTTACTCATCTGTATTCATTTAGAGCATGTTTAAATTTTTTCTGCCTGATAACCAACATTTTATGAACTTGGCTTCACATCAAATCGGTCATTTATCCCGATAAACTCCCTCTTTGATGTCTCGCCAAAACCATAAACTGTTGATTATCAGGCAGAAAAAATTTAAACATGCTCTTACTCATTTTTACATGAAAATTATCATTCCGATGGCAGGGCGTGGTTCGCGCTTGCGTCCGCATACCTTGACCGTCCCAAAACCACTTGTACCCGTTGCCGGTAAACCTATCGTACAGCGTATTGCCGAAGACCTCGCTGCTGCACAAGGCGGTCAAATCGAAGAAATTGCCTTTATTATTGCACCGGATTTTGGCACTAAAGTAGAGGCAGACCTCAAAGCTACCGCCGCCAAATTGGGTGCGAAAGGCAGCATTTACTACCAAGACAAACCACTTGGTACGGCACATGCTGTTTTGTGTGCAAAAGAAAGTTTGTCGGGCAATTGTATCGTCGCATTTGCGGATACTTTGTTTGATATGAATTTTAAATTGGATACCGAAAAAGATGCTGTCATTTGGGTGCAGCGTGTGGACGACCCTTCGGCATTTGGCGTTATAGAATTGCATGAGGAGGGATATATCACTAATTTTGTGGAAAAACCCGAAACCTTTGTTTCGGATATGGCAATTATCGGTATTTACTATTTCCGCGATGGCGAATATCTCAAAAATGAATTGCAATACCTCCTTGATAATGACATCAAAGAAAAGGGCGAATACCAACTCACCAATGCCCTCGAAAATATGCGTGCCAAAGGCACAAAATTCTATCCCGGCGAAATCACAGAATGGCTCGACTGCGGCAACAAAAACGCGGTGGTGTACAGTAATCAACGTATTTTGGAGTTGAATAAAGGCACGAAACTTGTTAATGAATCGGCAACTGTCACCAATTCGATTGTCAAGCAACCCTGCTATATTGGTGCGGGCGCAGTCATTGAAAATTCGGTGGTCGGACCACATGTTTCTATTGGAGAAAATACGGTGGTTACAAATTCAATTTTGAAAAATACCGTTGTTCAGGACAATACAAAAGTAGAAAATGCGATTTTAGAAAACTCTATGTTGGGAAATCACGTTACATATTCCAACCAAACGTCTGAAATCAGCATAGGCGATTATACACAGATTAAGTAACGAATGGCGAGTAGCGAGTGGCGGGTTTTTTCTCGCAATTCGCTACTCGCTACTCGCAACTTGATACTTCCATGTTAGACAACAAGATTATAGCTGCACTTATATTAGTAATGTGTACTTTCAGTGCATTTGCACAAGCTCAAAAACGCCCTACCAAAAAAGAGTTGGACATCCAAGCCACCTTCATTGATGCCAACAAATCCAAGATGTTGGGCAATATCAATTTGGCGATTGAGCGATTTGAGGCAGTCTTAAAAAAGGACAAAAAGAACCATGTGGCAATGTACGAATTGTCCGAATTATACATCTTAAAAAAAGATGATGATAAGGCATTGCGTTATATCAAATCTGCCCTCGACCTTGCGCCCGACAATACTTATTACAATTCTTTGTATGCCGATATTTTGGTGCATCGCAGCGATTTTGACGGTGCCTCCAAAGTCTATGACCGTTTGATTAAAAATGACCCCGAAAATGAAAATTTATACTACGAGCAAGCCTATCTTTATGCTAAGGCAGACCGCTACGATGAGGCAGTGCGTATTTATAATATGTTGGAAAGTAAAACGGGCATTATCCCCGAAATTTCCAAACAAAAATACGACCTCCACATGCGTGCCAACCAACACAAAAAGGCACTCGAAGAACTTCAAAAACTCGCCAAGATTGACCCCGGCAATATTCCAAGCCAACTCCTCCTCGCCCAACATCAAGAGCGCATGGGAGCAAAGGAAAAAGCCTCCAAAATTTATAAAAAAATTCTCGAAAATGAACCCGAAAATCCCGATGCCACACTCGCACTCGCCAATCTCTACCAAACACAAGGCGAAACCAACCAATACCTGCGCTCTATGCGCCCGGTATTTGGCAATCCGGATGTAGGTATCGACCTCAAAATTAAAGAGATAGTACCTTATATTAAAGAAGTTTCGGAGAGCAAAGATGCCGCACTACAAGCCGAAGCCATCAGCCTCACCCAACTACTCACCGAGACGCATCCCGACGAAGCCAAAGCATTCTCCGTACATGGCGATATGCTCAATTATTGCGACAAACCACTCGAAGCACTCCCACAATACGAACGCGCCGTTGCACTCGAAAGCAATGCTTTTGTCGTATGGGAACAAATATTTTTCATCAATTCTGCGCTCAACCAACCAAAAGAATTATTGAAAAACACAGAAACCGCACTCGAACTTTTTCCCGCCCAACCTGCTGTTTACTTTTTCAATGGCTTGGCACTCACCCAACTCAATCGCCACCGCGAAGCCCTCGACATCCTCGAAGAAGCCCTGATGATGACGGGCAGAAATCCGACATTGAAAGAGCAAGTCCTCATTCAAATCGGTGTAAATTACGGCTACTTGGGCAAACCCGAAAAATCGGACGGCGCATTTGAAGAAGCCTTGAGCCTCAATGACAAAAGCCCACTTGCGCTCAACAATTACGCCTACCATCTCGCCCTGCGCGGTGAGGATATAAAACGTGCCGAAAAAATGGTACAGCAAGCCCTCGAAGAATCGCCCAACGACCCATCCATCCAAGACACCTACGGCTGGATGCTTTACAAAAAAGGCAAATACAAAGAAGCCCAAAAATGGATTAAAAAAGCCCTCGATAATGGCGCAGCCAACAACCCTTCCGTACTCGAAAACTACGGCAATGTCCTCTTCCAACTCAATGACCACGACGAAGCCCTCAAATATTGGGAATTGGCGCGGGAAAAAGGCGCAAATTCTGAATTATTAGATAAGAAAATAGCAGACCGCAAATTGTATGAATAACATGGTTTAATGCCTTCTGAAATTTAAGGTTCTTTGACAATTTTTGCAAAAAAAAGAAAATTAGCTTTTAGGTTAAAAAAAATCATAAAGTTTAAATATTTGGATGTCAATGCAAAACCTATAAGGTTTCCAAAAACCTTATAGGTTTGGGCGCAGGGCAGGAATCCTTTTTACAAAAATTGTCAAAGCGCCAAATTTAAAATTAATGACTAAATTCAATCGCATATTACACCTTGGATTTATAGCAATCTTTATAATTATTTTTGCTTTTCCCTCTTGCAAAGCAAAAAAAGAAGCCGCCGCCAATGCCAAACGTGAATCCACTTCTTTTTTGCTGGAAAAATTGCAAGGCAATCAAATTCAGGCAGAATGGTTTAGCTCAAAAGCACGTATCGTACCAAGCGGCTTTGGGATGAATATGACACTCTCCGCAAATATTCGTGTACGCCGCGATAGTGCGATTTGGATGAATGTCAGTAAAATCGGTTTAGAGGCAGGTCGCGCTTTGATTCGCCCTGATTCGGTATTTATCCTTGACCGCCTCAATCGCACCTATTATGCGCGTCCTTTAGCTTATGTAGAATCAGAATATAATCTACCCGCCGACTTCAATCTACTCCAAGAAATGATATTAGGCAATGCCATTCTATTAGATGAAGATAATGTCAATTCCAAAAAACTCCCCGACCAATACATCCTCACTGCCAATACCAATGATTACCAAACCGAATACCGACTCGGCACAGTCCCTTATCTGCTCAAAGAAATGTCGGTCAATGACGATGCCCACCAACGCAGCTTTTCTATTGATTTTGACGAATATAAAAAAATCAATCAATACCATTTCTCTCATCGCCGCAATATCGAACTCAACAGCGAAGAAACAGGCGACGGCACAATTAAAATTAATTTCTCTAAAGTTGAAATTGATGTGCCTAAATCTATGCCTTTTAGCGTATCTTCACGATATCAACGAGGTTAAAAGCCTGTTTAAAAAAAAATTAAACATTTTCATAGCTAAGTAAGTGGACTGAATAAATTATAAAAATAATTTCGCTAACTATTTGATTATCAAAACTTTATTATATTTTTTTTATAAAATAAAAATGTCCTACTACTTATTGTCATTGCTATTGTCATTGAAATTGCTATTTTCATTGTCATTGCCATTCTTTCCGTAAAAAATTCGACAAATCACTATGCACAAAATTTACTTAACACTCGCCATCTTACTATTCACCCTCCAAACCTACGCCCAACAAACCGTAGGCTTATTTCTCAACGACAGCCTTGCTTACAACGGCTATACTTTGCTCAATCCCTCTAGCGCACGAAAAGCCTATTTACTTGATAATTGCGGACGAATCGTCAACCAATGGACAAGCGATAATCGGCCCTTCTTTTCGGCTTACCTGACCCCCGAAGGCAACCTGATGCGTGCTACCCGATTTGGCACACAAGGCGGCGGTATAGAAATGTACAACTGGGAAGGTGAATTGATTTGGCACTATGAATTTTTCTCGGATAAATTCTCACAACACCATGATATTGAGTTACTTCCGAATGGCAATGTCCTTATTTTGGCTTGGGAATTATTCACAGAACAGCAAGTCATCGAAGCAGGACGCAATCCTGATTTGGTAGATGAAGAACTGCGCCCCGAAGCCATTTTTGAGGTCGAACCTATCATCGGCACAGATTCTGCAAATATCGTATGGGAATGGCACGTCATGGACCACCTCATCCAAGACCACGACCCGACCAAAGCCAATTTTGGCAACCCTGCCGACCACCCGGAGTTGGTGGATATCAACTATATCGGCATCGGTGGTGGTTTTGAAGATTGGCTACATGCCAATCACATTGACTACAATCCCGAACTCGACCAAATTATGATTAACCTACGCAATTTCAATGAGTTCTGGATTATTGACCATAGCACCAACACCGAAGAAGCCGCCGGACACACAGGCGGCAATGCAGGCAAAGGCGGCGACATCCTCTACCGTTGGGGCAATCCCGAAGCCTATCGGCGCGGCACCATCGAAGACCGCATTTTTTATCGTCAGCATAATAGCCATTGGATTCCGGCGGGAATGCCCGGCGCAGGTCAAATTATGGTGTTCAATAATGGTTTGGAACGCGAACCGATAGAGTTTTCCTCCATTGATGTACTCATCCCTCCGGTAGATGCTATGGGGAATTATGAAACCCCAACTGCACTAGCTTTCGCACCTGCCGAATTGCATAGCAGCTATACCACCACACCACTTGGGAGTATGTACTCTGCCCGAATTTCGAGCGCACAACGACTGCCCAACGGGCATACTTTCATCTGTATAGGGCAAATCGGACGGCTTTTTGAAGTGGATGATGAAGGCACAGTGCATTGGGATTATATCAATCCATTGCAGGGCAACAATCCCGTAGAACAAGGCAATCCCGCACCCGGAAACGCTGTATTTATTTCCAAACGATATGCACCTGATTTTGAGGGGTTTGCAGGCAGAGACCTCAGCCCCGGCGAGCCTATCGAACTCAATCCCTTTCCCTCTGATTGCGAGATTATAACAGATATTGACAAACCCGATTTTGCAGAATTTAATTTAAATGCTATTCCCAATCCCGCAATTAGTGATGTGTATTTTTCGTACAATTTGAATACAAAAACAAACGATAACTATTTGGAATTATATAATGCACAAGGGCAATTTTTATGGAAAAAATATCTGCCCCGAGGGAGCCGCGAAATGAATGTAAATATCAGTGATTTGCCTTCCGGCGTTTATTTTTACCGCATTATTTCTCGTGAAAATGTAAGTCAGGCGCGTAAGTTGATTTTATATTAAGGGAATGATTATAGGTAGTGTAGTGGATGTAATGCTAAAACCATGAAGGACACGAAAACTAAACAGACGCAAAGGACACAAAGAATTTTCATGCTTATCAGCAACTTATACTTTGTGTCTTCGTGTCTTTGTGGCAGTTTTCAATTTTGAATTATGTTATCACTTTACTTTGATTTTCGATTCGGATTATCCTTCAAATAACTACTCCAATCATTGTATTTTTTCTGTCCGCTAAGTGGGTTGCCGCGTTTGTAAAAATGGCACATCGCAGCCGCAAGTGCGTCGCTGGCATCCAATGGGTACTGACTCACGTTGATTTTGAGAATATTCTCCAACATCGCGGCGAGTTGTTCCTTTGAGGCATTACCATTACCTGTTATAGCAAGTTTTATTTTTTTCGGATAATACTCAATGACCTCCACATCATTCGTCATGGCGGCGGCGATGGCTACCCCTTGTGCGCGTCCGAGTTTGAGCATAGATTGAGGGTTTTTGGCGTAAAATGGAATTTCTACCGCCATTTCTATAGGTTTATACTTATGAATCAGTTCCTCTATTCCCTCGAATATTCGCTTCAATTTGAGGGGATGTGTTTCTAAGTTCGTCATTCGCAATACGCCAATATCCAACACGCGCACCGCCTTTCCTGCAATTTCAATAATGGCATAACCCAATATATTTGTTCCCGGATCGACCCCAATGTAACGATATGAAGGTGTTATTTTTTTCATCAGGTCAAAGGTATCGTTTTTTTATTTCTAAATCAAATTAATTTATTCTTGATGCAAATTGTTTTGCCTTAAAATTTGTATTGGGTATTGAACCACGAAGCACTGTGAACAGCATAAATTTCGGAAAACTGTAATGACTGCCAGCTAAACAGGCTGACCGCGAATACCGTACCGACGACTTTAGCCGTCGCGTGAAATGAAAACATATTTATAAATAACTTAATTTTAGCATTTTAAAAATTATAGTAAAATTTATCTGACGGCTAAAGTCGTCAGTACAGT
>CALCMV010000112.1 GCA_937967535.1 uncultured Saprospiraceae bacterium | reverse complement strand
CGTACCGGAGCGCATTCCGCGTTCGTGACCGCCGCCGTCCATTTGTGCGGTGACTTTGACACGCGGATTTTTGCGGCGTACATAGAGTGCGCCGATGCCTTTGGGTCCGTACATTTTGTGTCCTGTGAATGCCATCAAATGTATGCCGAGTTCTTTGACATCCACCGGAATTTTGCCGACTGCCTGCGTCGCGTCACTCATAAACAAAACGCCGTGCTTCTTGCAAATCTCCCCAATCTTTTTCATCTCCTGAATCACGCCCGTTTCATTATTGGCAAACATAATCGACACCAATATGGTATTGTCTTTTATGGCTGCTTCGAGTTCGGCAAGATTGACACGTCCTTTGCCATCTACTTCGAGGTAAGTGACTTCCGCGCCTTTTTTCTCTAAGGCTTTGCAGGTGTCAAGTACGGCTTTGTGTTCCGTAGTGGTGGTGATGATGTGGTTGCCTTTGCGGGCGTACATTTCGTATGCGCCTTTGATGGCAAGATTGTCGGACTCAGTGGCACCGGAGGTGAAGATAATTTCTTTTGAATCAGCATTGATGAGGGCGGCAATTTGCTCGCGGGCATAATCAACAGCTTCTTCCGCTACCCATCCGAAGGAGTGGCTGCGGCTGGCAGCATTGCCATGTTTTTCGTAAAAATATGGTATCATCGTATCTACTACACGCGGGTCGGTGGGTGTGGTGGAATTATTGTCGAGATATATCATTTTCGTCATGTGTACCGTATTGTTGTGTTGTCGTGTTGTTGTGTTGTCGTTTTTAATTTTACTTTGCAAAATTCTAAAATTCGTACATACACAAGCACTCACTACATGATTTTATTTAGATTTCGTCTAATTTCTGGAAAGGGTCTGCAAAGGTAACGTTTTTTTAGCGAAAAGGTTGGGCTAATTTGAATGAATATCCCGATAGTTGTGGGGATGGATTTTGAATGTTGAGTAAAAAGAAATATCCCACTTGATTTCGGGAAATAAATCGCAATTCGATAATAAATTTGATTACTAATCCGCATTTCATATCTTAGTCTAATTTAATGTGAATTTGGAATGTATCATATTAATTATCAACGATTTATAGTTATTTTTTTCTGAAAAATGGACGTTTTTGATAGTCAAATAGAATTATATTATTATTTTATTTAATAAAATTCATTACGCTCAAAAAAAGTAAGTATACTGTGAACGGTATAAATTTCGGAAAACTGTAATGACTGCTTTACAGGTTGACCGCGAATACTGTACAGGCGAATTCATTCGCCATGTAAAAAATAAATAAAACTCGTATAACATTTATTTACAGTAAATTATAAATAAAAATCATACTAAACATGGCGATTGAAATCGCCTGTACGAGTTCCCGGTCAGCCTGTAAAGCAGTCATTACAGTTTTCCGAAATTTATACCGTTCATAGTATAAATCGGAGTTGTTAGTGATTAGTTGATTGGTTAAGCTCTTTTACCAATTTGAAAAGCAGCGTACAAGGTAGGGAAAATCGCTTGATTATCGGTTATCAGCAGGATGGGAATTTTTTCGGTATATATATTTAGCATGACACCAACATCCACTGCCCTGGCAAATCGGGGTGTGTAGCCCCATTCAAAATTCAACCCAAATTTGACAAAAGCACCTGCGACCAAACTCAACTCATCCCAACCAAAACCCAAGCCGGACGCACCTGAAATACGCGCCGGGTCAAGAAAAATAACTGAATTTTCTTCTGTATAAGTTTGTGGAATAATTTCTTCCGGGCTGACCAGCAAATTGACATAATAAGGTCTGACCAAACCCAATGAGGGACCCGCAGCATAAGATACACTCACTGCAATTCCCTGATTTTTTGCTTTTTTTGAAAAATGAAATTTGCCGCCATATCCCAAATGCACTCCATATAATTGATTTTGTTTGCCATATACAAAACTACGCGATACATTCGCCAATGAACCACCGACTCCGCCTGTTGCGGTGCGTTGTCTTACTTCTTTAGCATGCCTTAATGTAGTAAATTCAAAGTGTATAGAATGGGTGAGTTGATGCCCGATAAATCCGTAGTCCAAACCAATTGATGCACCCGACGTGTGCGGAGAAAGGGAGAGAAAAAACTCTTTAGTCTGCACAGCATCATTGCTATGATTTTCCTGCGCCCAAAGCATCACATTGATAGATGCAAATAAAGCTAAAAAACATATTTTACATAATATTTTTTTCATAATAAATCATAAATGAGTGTATGAGTAAATGTCAGTTACTTATCTATTCTCTCGTCATTTATTCATTTAAATTTACAAAATAAAACGAAAAAAATCTATGTAATGTTGTGATAACTATCAGGATGCAATTCTATTGGTGGTAAAAAAATGGAGATGCTCTAAAATAGGGAATAGTTGCAAGGCGAATGTTTTTATGAAAAATGGCTGTCTGAATATCAAATATCCACTTTTAACAAAGGTATTCGCCTTGCAACTCGTATATAATCTTTACCTTATTTTTATCGAAGACTATCAAAAACTTATGAATCGGCAACTATGTAACAATGTGTTTGCCAATTTTGAATTTTGAATAATAAAAAATGTTTAATTTATTAATTAATAATTATCAATAAAAAACAAAGTGAAATTCAAAATTAATAGCCCGGTATAAAAATAAATATCACAAAATCATTATCCTTCAGAAGCCGGTCTTGGAAACTGAATGTGTATTTTATCGCCTTCTCTGTCGAGCGGAAGTTCATCAAGACGGTCGTATCTTCTCAAATCAATCCAGCGATGCCCCTCACCAAATAGCGAGTATCTTCTTTCGTGCAGGATTTGGTCAATCAGCGAATCATCATCCATAGCACCTGCATAATCAGCCAATCCTGCGGCACTTCTGATGACGTTGATGGCATTGACGGCTTCGGCATTATTGGTGCCTACATTGGCTTCGGCATAAATGAGTATTAATTCTTCATTTCTTATCATGCTTGCCGGAGAAGAATTGGAGGGATACAGCGATACCAAATACTGACTCGTCAGCCCGTCGAGGCTGATGTCCATACCTGTATCCGTGACTTTAGATAGTCTGCTGTCACCTGCTTCAGCTTCATCTACCCAACTTTCGTGCGCCATATAATTATCTACATCCGGCACATAAAATAAGGGATTGGCGCGGTCATTTCCGGTAGCCCCACCGAATGCGTAGTAAGCTCCCATATTGAGTCCACCCTCCAGATTGAAAAAAGAATTATCAAGAGCAGCCAAAGCACCTGCATTATCATTGGAGTATAAAGCAACTCTCGCCGCAAGTGCGCGATTAAATTGCGCTAATGCCTCTGTATCGGTAGCGGGAATATTACTAAAGCCCGAAAGATTGAAGACGAGCTCTTCGGCAATACCGTTGAGTTGCTCAAAACCTTCGGAGAGAATCCCGTTGATGCCTGCCAATGACTGTTGGAAGCTATCGGTGAATGGTCCGAGATTATTGACATCTGCTACATCAATACGGATACCGTTGTTGTATTGGCGTGTAGCTTCGAGCAACAATTCGTAAGCCATGATAGTATTCGCGTAGCCTTGCAAAGCCCTCGTTTGATTGGGTGTGAGTGAAGCGACAGTATTTTGCACTGCTGTTTTGAGCAAATTAGCATTTCTGACCGAACGATAACGTCCGAAGTAGCTACGTGTGGTCAAGAATCCGTTGTTGTCCAAATCACCGCCGTTTCTACCCAACAACTCTGTGGTATAACGCGGGTCAGTTCCTCTCAAATCGTAGTACTCGCGTCCGAGCATACTGGTCGTCCAAAAGTGAAACTGCATATCCTCGCGAATGACGGCTTCCAAGCCCTGTCCCAAGAGCTTTAAATCGGCGAGTGTAGCACCGTTTTCAAAACTCTCGACAGTCGGTGAGTTCGGATTGAGTACTTCATCTACTTCGCAGGAAGTAAAAGGTAGTATCATTCCGATAGTTAATATAATTAATATTTTTTTCATGTTTTTATCTATTATAAGTTTATACTTCTTTAGGGTGAGAATCGAACATTTTGACGGTGGCTTTTGCGCTTATTTTTCACTTTGAAATCGGTTATTTATCCCGATAAACGCCCAATCTCAAAGCAAAAACTAAGCACAAAATCCCTCACGTCAAAAAGTCCAATTCTCACCCTAAAGAAGTTTAAGTTTAAATTAGCAGAAAATAAACTCAAATAAATTTTATATTTTCTTTACTTAATTAAAAATTCAAATACGTACTTTTTTGTTTTTTATTTAAATTAATAAACGTAATGAAATATAGTTGTTTTAATTAATTATTTTTTTATAATTTATTTATTTTAAAATAATAAAAAGAACACGTTTACTTCAATGAAATTTAAATTAATAATTAAAATAATATAAATTGCGAATTATGAGTATTCAACAAACTCGCAACTCGCAACTTAGAAAGTTACACTTAGGTGAACATTAAATGTTCTGCTTGCCGGATAAGGTGTGACCTCTACCGAGTTAATCAAAACGTTGTTACCAAAATTAGACACTTCTGGGTCGTAGCTATTATAATCAAATATATTGATAAGATTTTTGCCGGAAAGTCCTACTCTTGCCTCACCGATTTTGAGTGCTGATTTTGGCAAATTGTAATATAAACCAATCTCACGCAAACGCAGATACCCCGTATCCTCAATATAAACGCCCGGATGCGTACCCAATGCCGCAAGTCTGAAATCACCATTAGATGATGTACCTGTGGGGTCGAGTGTAGTATCATCAAAATCCCAAGTAACCGAACCTAAGTCGTAGAGTAAAGTACTCAAATTGATACCATCACCGCCTTGTTTCCAGTGAAATAACCAGTTGAGTTCCAATCCTTTCCACAAGATACTATTGGTCCATGACATATTAAAATCAGCTTCCATGTCGCCGAAACTCATAAAACCGTCGCCTTCGGGGTCTACATTGGTGCAGTCCGAATCACTGTTACATCTTGAGGGGTCAATCGTACCGATGAGTTGTGTAGCACTTGCGCCTTCTTCGATTCTACCTTGCCCCAAGAACGCCGCAAAACCACCTGTATTGAAGGCAGGAATATCAAGGCGGGTCACTTGCGAACGGTTTCTCCACCAATTCAGTCCTAATGCCCATGAGAAATCAGTTGTTTTGATGACTTCTGCTTCGAGTCCGAGTTCGAGACCTACGTTTTGTAGTTCACCTGCATTGACGACTTGGTTGGTAAATCCACTCGAAGCAGGTACTTGCGCTCTGAGCAGAAGGTCATCAATTGTTTTGATATAATAGGTAGCGTTGAATAGGATTCTATTGTCGAGAAATCCTAAATCTGCACCAAATTCCAGTTCGCTTTGCGTCTCGGGACGTACATCAGGGTTTCCGCGTAATGCTGCGGTAAACAGCCCTGCATTACCATCAATTTGACCAGGAGAAAGCGCATTGAAGCGGTCGCCGAAGCCTGCAAAACGTACCGACTGACCAAAGGCAATTCTTGGTTTAATCTGTGAAACCGCGCCTGTCAAATTCGCAAATTCGTGAATATTGATGGCAAGATTACCTTTTGGATTCCAGAAGATTTCATTCGGGTCGCCATTATTAGAAGATTTATCGCCTCTCAAGCCTATGGTTGCGACTATTTTGTCGTCCCAGTTGATTTCTTCTTGTATAAATACTCCTTTGACTTGTTCGATTTGTTTGGTTTGTCCTACGGAAATATTTTCTGCCTGGTCTATATTTTCCTGCGAACCATTCAAGCCCGACGCAATCGTAGTGATAACATCTTGGCGGCTATCCAACTGAATTGCTCCTACTTGTGTTCTGAAACTCAAGCCATTGCCCGGATAAATAGTGTGTACGAGAAAACCCGTTACGTTGGTACGATTGTTAAAACCTGTACCTGCAATAGAAACACCTCTAAGTGAAGAGGGGTCGCTGAAGTAAGAAAGTGACTGTGGGAAAAGTCCTCTTGTACGAAGGTTGTATTGGTCAAGCCCTATATCAAGCCCTGCTTTCAAGCTCTGCTTTTCTGTTTGAACGATATTATAATTTACATTCAAACCACTGAAAAATCTATTGACACGCTCTTGGTTGGTAATCGTTGCAATGGTTTCGAGTACGTTGGAACCTACACGTCCGTTGGCGGGGAAATTACCGTTTTCATCCGCAAAAAGGTTGTCCCAGGGGCGGGTAAATGCTTGTGCATAGCCTACCGTAGTATTCGCATTCGAGTTGTTGAACAAACCTCTATCTGCATCTGCATATATATAGGTAGAGGCAAGACTCATCGTAAGACGGTCGGTGAGTTTGTGCGTGACATTGGCTCTTAAAGATGATTTTTGATAGCCTGTATTTTCGACCAATCCGCCTTGGTCTCTGTATGTACCACTGACGTAAAATTTGGTATTGTTGCTACCGCCACTCACAGAAAGCGCAGAGATGGATTGAAGCGGACGATTGTCATATAGAATTGACTCATAATCATTTATACCATTTTGGTCAAATATCGCTGCTTCGTCTGCCCCGAATACTGTTTCAACTTTCGACCTGTCCCAACCTCTGTCGCCGAGCAATCTCGTAGGCGCACTAAAACCAAGTGTTTGGGAGAAACTGACTCTTGTATCTTGATTGTAACCGCCCGATTTGGTTTTGATAAGTACCACACCACCGGCACCACCTACACCATAGATAGCAGCAGCAGAAGCACCTTTCAAAATCTCAATCGTCTCAATATCTTCCGGTATCAAATCGGCTACGCGATTGGAAGCATCGTCTTGGTTGGTAGCAGTGTTGCCACCACCTGCGGCAGCCGTCACGATGTCTGTACCGAGTGAAATGGATGAGTTGTCAATATAGACACCATCAATAATGTATTGCGGTTGCTGATTGAGGAAAACCGATGTTACCCCGCGCAAACGTACAGAAAAACCACCACCGGGCGCACCGGAGTTGGCTCGTATATCTGCGCCTTTAAATTTTCCGTATAATGCGCCGTCAACGGTGTTCTGCGGTACGAGTCCGGCGAGTTCTTCGGCACTGATAGTGGCGACTGAGTTGGCGAGGTTCGACCTTTTTACGGTAGTTGCCAAGCCCGTCACAACGACCTCATCCAATAAATTTCCACCCTCTGACAAAACGATATTGACATTGCCACCGCTTGATACATCAATCGTTTGTGTTTCGAAGCCGACATAGCTGATTTCCAACTCTCTAGCTCCTTCCGGTACTTTTAATGAAAAATTACCGTCCAGGTCGGTAGCCGTACCAATCGCTGTTCCTTTCACAATAACATTAACACCAATCAGTGGAATACCTGTGTCGTCTGTGATTGTTCCGGTAGCCGTTGATTGGGCTTGCGCCATACCGACTAGCACCAACAGGAACATCAGTGTCATAAAAATTTTTGTAATTAATTGTCTCATAGATTAACTTGAATTATTAATTGAATAGTTTTAGTTTATGCTTTAGTTCATAGCTGAAATGTCATTTATCACTATTAACTATGGACTATCTGCTGAATTAAAATATTTATCAAAACTACGAAGTATTTAATTAAAATTTAAATAAATGAAATAGTTAATGTTGATAGTTTTTAGTCCATAACTGCGTATGGTATCAATAGAGGCAACCCAAATAAATCTTGATAATTCATTTCCTACCGGATATTATTTTAAATTATTTTATTTTATTTTTATAAAAAATTGATTAAAAACAATTAAAATAACAAATATTTTATAAGGCATCCTAAAAACGTATAGCCTTTTTTTACCTTCAACTATGGACTATCGGCTATGGACTATCCACTAAATTAATTTTCGCAAAAACTTTTAAATATGTCCGTTAAAACCCAACCTTTTGTCAAAAACATCCGTTGTATCTAATACAAAAAACTCTTGATAGACTCACTAACAATTACCTTCACACACATGACAATCTTTAAACTCAAATCGAAACAAACACTTCCCCGAAATTATCTCCATATAATGTCTTTTATTTTATTTTAAAAAAAATATTATATAAATTATAACTTCGACGAACTATATTTAGTAGAAATACGTTTATGTATATAAAAAAGGCTTAACCATAAAAGTTTATAGAAAATGATGCAGAGAGATTTTACACAGGAATTTTCATTCAAGACCTCCCGAAGTGGTGGAAAAGGTGGGCAAAACGTCAATAAAGTATCCTCAAAGGTAATGCTTTTATTTCATGTTGATTCATCTAACTTACTAAGTATCACGGAAAAAGCGATGATTAAGAAGAGATTGAATCATCGCATGTCGGTGAGTGGTCACTTACACATCACAAGTGAAAAAACACGCTCCCAACACCGCAATAAGCAAGAAGCAATTGACCTTTTTTACATGTTGTTGTCGCAATCATTGGTGAAAGAAAAGAAGCGTATTGCTACTACTATTCCAAAAGGAGTACAAGAAAAGCGACTGAAAAATAAACGCGCCACTGCCGAACGCAAGCAAACCCGTAAGAAGGTGCGCGTATCGGATTATACCGCGTAGCAAGTTCAAGCGCAAGTGTCAAGTACAAGTTCAAAAAAGGAATTGGTAAAGCCAAACCTGAACTTGAGTTTGATTCTTGTACCTGAACTTATTATCCTTTGGGTTTAAATTTCATCGACACAGAATTGATGCAATACCGTTTGCCGGAAGGTGGAGGTCCATCATTAAAGATATGACCGAGATGTCCGCCGCAATTGCTGCATAACAATTCTATCCGTCTCATTCCGTGAGAGTTATCTTCTTTTTGATAAATACCTGCCGATTCTAATTCGCCCCAAAAGCTGGGCCAACCGCAGCCGGAGTGATATTTATTTTCGGAAGAAAATAACTCAAATCCACAACCCGCACATTCATATGTACCTTCTTTTTTTGTGTCAGTATATTCGCCTGTAAAAGCACGTTCTGTGCCTGCTTGTCGCAAGACGCGAAACTCCTCCGGTGTGAGGATTTCCTTCCATTCTTCTTCCGTTTTTGTTACTTTGAATTTCATAATAAATGAGTAAATGAATATATTAGTAAATGAGTAAATGTTTTTAAGGTCACTCAAACCGCTTTCCAAACGCAAGGACGATTTACAAAATCGTTTTACGTCAAAATCATCAAACAATCTTTATATAATTTCGGTTCAATTTCGCTATATTTATCGTATTTTCAATCGCAACTTCAAAGATAACTTAAAATATTTCAACTTCGTTGAAATTCTTTTTTGAATTTGAGCTTGAGATTGAAGTTCTTATCTTTGCCTTATGGAAGAAAAATTGATGTCGAAGAAAAAGCCGACATTTCCCATCAATTTGATGCTGAACGAATATCTGACGACGTATAATCGCAATACGAAAATCACGATTTTTTATGATGATTTGCTGCGGTTTTCGGGGTCGATGGTGGTATATGATGACAAAGGAAATGACACGCTTTGGGTACGGGCGCATTATGAAGAATATGAACGTGATGAGATTGAATTGAGCCTGAAAAAAGTCTATACCTTACTTCATTCGGACGGAAATGAGGAGACGATTCAGTACTTGACGATTGACACAATTGACTATTGCACCTTCGGCAATTCAAAACCTTTTCGTGTCAAAGTACGGAATATTTTGAATGATAATTATACCTATTTATACTTAA
>CALCMV010000111.1 GCA_937967535.1 uncultured Saprospiraceae bacterium | reverse complement strand
TTTTTTCTGCCTGATAACCAACATTTTATGAACTTGGCTTCACATCAAATCGGTCATTTATCCCGATAAACTCCCTCTTTGATGTCTCGCCAAAACCATAAACTGTTGATTATCAGTTTGAAAAAATTTAAACATGCTCTTAGTGAAAGCTATGGACTTTCCTATTCGACTGTGAAACGAGTGTGGCAATCCTACACTCGAAATGGATTGGCTGGCTTATCACCAAAATATAATAACTGTGGGTCTGAAAGACCACATCATTATCGGATTTATCGAATGAGTATCATGTTGAAACGCAAATATCCCGAATGGGGTGCGCCTTACATTCTAACGATATTAAGGAATGGAGCAGTTCCCTGAAATTCTGAATAATCCAAGAAAATACAATCCCAAAGAATTTGATGCTACACGAGCGCATCAAAGACTCGCGGAGTAGCAATTTGTTAGACAAGTCAGTAAAAATGGAACCTTTTCATTGTATAACCAAATTTATTACATCGGAACAGCATCTGCCAAGCAGCACGTTTCAATAAAATTTGATGCCGAGCAATTAAAATGGATTGTATGTGATTCCGTAGGAGGGCATATTAAAAATATTGATGCTAAAAATGGAATTTAACCGTAAGTCAAAGAACTAAAAAATAGCCTATGGGCTCAAACTTAGTTTCGTTTATATAGGCTCAAACTTTATTTAGTACAACAGAATTATCATAATTAAAAGTATCGCTTAGTTCAGTCCCACCACTTAACAGTATATTTAATTTTGTTCCTGATACGAGCCTAGGCGAGAACGCAGAAAAATACGCCGAGACAAACGCGAAAATAAAAGAACAGACCGCTTTGAACGGAGAAATAAACCCGAAGAAGTCGTCGAATTTATCGAAATTGCAGTCATTGGCGGTGGCTTGGATCCCGTAATTAAAGACTTTGCCATTCTACGGAATAACGGCGAAATTGTCAAAGAATATGTAGACTATTCCGAAGACCTCGAATTGATTGTGGACGGGCTACAACGATTGGTCGGAATTTGACACATAAGCCTATGTAAAGTTTAAGTTTAAGAACAAGTTCTCCCGATAGCTATACGGGACAAATTTAAGCCTCCTTCGGAGAGATAAGCAACATTGCAAATTTATCAATAACATGTTGGGTTCAAAAAATTACTAAGTGCCTTGTGGATTTTGTAATTCCAAAAAATCTTATTGCTACAATTATTGTAACTAATTTTAATTTCATTTGTCATAATTGGACTTTGAGGCAGAGGAAATTCGAGAGTTTGTAAAAATTCGGTAATCCTAATAGCTATTCGGCAATTATTTAGTTTTTTTATAAAAAATAATTATTTAAATTAATAATAAAAAAATTGATAATCAGTAGGTTACAAGTTTAAACCTAATTATCCAATTCCCTAATTTCCATTTTGTCCAGTTTTGTCCGCGTTTGTAAATATACACGAGGCGCGGACTGGAAGTGCCGCGCTACATTAAATATGGAAAAATTCACAACAATCAAATCATCTGCCGTTCCGATGCCCATCGAAAATGTGGACACCGACCAGATTATCCCTGCACGCTTTCTGAAGGCGACAACGCGGGAAAACTTTGGGGAAAATCTATTCTGCGATTGGCGATATGAGCAAGACCGAAAGCCCAAGCCCGATTTTATTCTGAATAATCATTTGTATTCGGGAAAAATTTTGGTGGCTGGTAAAAACTTCGGTTGTGGGTCGAGCCGCGAACATGCAGTCTGGGCAATTTATGATTATGGTTTTCGGGTCGTTGTGTCGAGTTTTTTTGCGGATATATTTAAAAGTAATGCACTGAATAATGGCTTGCTTCCGGTGACGGTTTCCGATGAATTTTTGCATGAAATTTTCTCTGAAATTGAACGCAATCCCGAGTCCGAATTTCAAGTGAATTTGGAAACACAGAGCATCACAATTTTATCCAATCATTCATCAGCCACATTCGACATTGACCCGTATAAAAAAACATGTCTTATAAATGGTTATGATGATATTGATTATTTATTAAGTTTGAAGGACGACATTAAAAAATTTGAGCAACAACAAATTATATATTGACGGTGAACGATAGATGGTGGACGGCGAACGGTTATTCGCTCATTCATTCATTGAATAACATTGTCGCATTGACATTATAATGAAAAAGAAAATAGCAGTACTCGCAGGAGATGGAATCGGACCGGAAGTGGTCGCACAAGGATTGAAGGTTTTGGATGCTGTGGCGGAAAGGTCGGAGCATGAATTCTCCTATTGTCATGCAGATATAGGTGCGCGGGCGATTAAGAAAACAGGCGACCCCTTGCCGGAGGCAACCGTCGAGGCTTGCCTCAATTCGGATGCAGTGCTACTCGGTGCTATCGGCGACCCTAAGTACGATAATGCGCCCGACCTCAAGGTAAGACCCGAACAGGGCTTGCTGCGTCTGCGCCAAAAATTGGGTTTGTATTGCAATATTCGCCCGGTCAAAACTTATAAGGAATTACTACACCTTTCGCCCTTGCGTCCGGAGTCTTTAGAGGGAGTAGATATGGTGATTTATCGTGAATTGACGAGTGGTATTTACTTTGGTGATAAGGGCAGAAGTGATGACGGACAAACAGCTTTTGACACCTGTACCTACTCGGTAAGCGAGATTGAGCGTATCGCAAAACAGGCTTTTGAAGCCGCCAAACATCGGCGCAAAAAAGTAACACTTATTGATAAAGCGAATGTACTTGAAACTTCTCGTCTGTGGCGCAAGACTGTGACGGAATTTGCAAAGCAATACCCTGAAATAGAGTTAGATTTTATGTATGTCGATAATGCCGCGATGCAGATGGTGATTTATCCCAAGCAATTTGATGTGATACTGACCAATAATATGTTTGGCGATATTATTTCCGACGAAGCTAGTGTTTTTGTAGGGTCTTTGGGCATGTTGCCCTCCTCGTCAGTCGGGTTCAAGACTTCCTTGTTTGAGCCGATACATGGTTCGTACCCGCAAGCGGCAGGGAAGGACATCGCTAATCCGGTGGCAACGATTCTTTCGACAGCTTTGATGCTCAAATCACTCGGACTTTACAAAGACGCTTTCCGTATCGAACAAGCTGTCAGTGCTTGCCTCAATAAAGGCATCGGTACGCTCGACCTCAAAGCGAATATCACTTATTCCTGTTCGCAAATGGGCGATGTGATTGCCTCTATCGTAAGCGGTGCAGAGGTGAAATATGAGCATATTGCGGATGGGATTTCTACGATAATCTAAAGGTCATTTAGTTCATAGTTAAATGCTCTAAAGTAAAGTTCCCTTCATGATTTAGACGGCTTCTTTTCCCTTCATTATCAGTCATTTATCCCTCTCGACTGAGCCGAAACCTTCTTTTTATTTTCAAAGACATAAGAAAAAATGAATTGTCGCGAAAACTACATAGGAGTAGGTGATACTGTCGCGAGAAAGACGAATTGAATTGCATTTTTGTGTGATATTTGTATATATTTTATAACAATTTACTTATCAATCACAACTATGAAAATTAGAACCTTATTCAATGTTTCATTTCTCCCCCTATTTATGGCACTCACTTTCACCTCTTTTGAGGCACAAGCTCAAAATCAATTAGGTGGACATTTTGGTATCGTGCAGCCTCTTGTTTCGTTTCAAGAAAATGCTCCCAATCACTTCGACCCATATACGATAGGCTTTCCAATGGGTATTACAGTCAGAAAAAACGAGAAATTTGCCTACGATTTGGAATTTGTAGGATTCATTTCTTTCGCCGAAAATAATGATGCCGTCAACTTATTGGTACATCCCGGATTGCTTTGGGGGCTTGGCAACAGCTTTACTTTCGGAACACGACTAGCCTATGAGATAGGTGGTGGACGCTATGGCTTTAGTCCTTTGCTCAATAAAGGATTTGCAATCGGCGACCAGCCTGTATTCATAGAATTTGTACTTCCTGTAAGAACAGGAAGCGGCGGCGGACTTTCCGTAACCGCAGCACTACACCTCGGTGTTGGTTTTTAGTCTAAGTTTTTTCCTATTTTTTTCAGTAAAAAAATATAATAATACCATTTTCATTAGTCGGTGTCGTGTATATTTATGTCTGAATAACGTATTTTATACGACATTCAAAATTGAAAACGGTATAACTTAAAAGCATTTACATGCTCAAAAAAACATCTGCCAAATAAATATCTAAGTACTCCAACCATTAATATTTCCAAATTTTCAATATCTCTTCTTTTCTAATTGTTCCCCGATTATTTCAGTACATTGTAAGTTAAATTTCTTTTAGTTTTTTGACATTTATTTTGAGATGAATCAAGTCAAGAGCGAATGCAATTGAATTGAAAATATTCTAAAAAATTACTGTCATCTACATTATCCAATCAAACCTACGTATTTACGTTTTGCAAAAATTATAGAGAACCGTTTATTTCTGTATCATCTTTTGCAATGTACTTATGGTATTTGTTGCACAAAACGAAGTTTTGAGTAACACATTTTTAAATAAAAAATTAAATATTATGTTTTCTAAGAAATACCTACTAATGGGTCTAGCCTTGATAGCATCTCTTTTTGTATTCAGTTCACTATCTTTTTCTGAACAAGAGGTTAGTAGCAAAAAATCAGGTGGCTGTCCTTTTGGTTTTGATAAAATTGCTGCTGAAAACAACCCAAGAACAAAGGCGAATGACAACAAGGATTGGTGGCCCAATCAATTAGACCTCAGTGTTTTACGCCAAAATTCTTCTTTATCCAATCCACTCGACGAGAGTTTTGAATACAAGAAAGCCTTTGAAAGCCTTGATTATGCTGGAGTGAAAAGAGACCTCAAAGCATTGATGACGGATTCGCAAGACTGGTGGCCCGCCGACCACGGCTCTTACAGTGGTCTGATGATTAGAATGGCTTGGCACAGTGCAGGTACCTACCGTTCGGCAGATGGAAGAGGAGGAACCCGCGAGGGCAAACACCGATTCGCGCCTCAAAACAGTTGGCCAGACAATGCCAATTTGGACAAAGCAAGAAGATTGCTCTGGCCCATCAAGCAAAAATATGGTCAAAAAATATCTTGGGCAGACCTCATGATTTTGGCAGGTAATGTTGCTTTGGAAACTGCCGGATTCGAAACACTCGGATTTGCAGGCGGAAGGGTAGATACCTGGGAGCCTCAAACAGATGTATATTGGGGTGCAGAAACCGAATGGCTTGATGATAGCAAAAGATATAGTGGTGACAGAGAACTGGAAATGCCATTGGCTGCCGTCCAAATGGGCTTGATATATGTCAACCCGGAAGGTCCCGGTGGAAATCCTGACCCGAAACTCTCGGCAAAGGATATTCGCGAAACTTTCGGAAGAATGGGAATGAATGACGAAGAGACCGTAGCTCTTATCGCAGGTGGTCATACACTCGGTAAAACGCATGGTGCAGCTCCCGGCAGTAATCTCGGACCGGCACCCGAAGGTGCTGACATTGAAGCACAAGGATTTGGATGGGCAAGTAGTCACGAATCCGGCAGCGGACCTCACGCGATTAC
>CALCMV010000110.1 GCA_937967535.1 uncultured Saprospiraceae bacterium | reverse complement strand
GGCTATCAGTTCATAGTTGCCAGTTCATAGTTCATAGTTTTTTACAATTCATTGAATAACATCCCGATAGCTATACGGGATTGTAAATTACTGATTATCAAAGTTGAGCAAACTTAAACGGGTAGCCCTTAATTTGGCGTTATTAGTGATTAGTTAATTAGTTATTAGTCAGTTTATTATGAGAATTTGTTCATGAAAAAGGTCATTATTTTTGCGAGTCATCTCAAAGTCTAAAAATTGTTTTTAAGCAAGTATTATATATTTTTAAAAATACAATTAGATTTTTATGTTCAGAAAATAAACCTTTTCATGGAGACCTTTTTCATCATACAAAGTGGCTACCCGTTTAAGTTTGCTTGCGGGATAGTACTCGTCTGACGAAGGTTTTTATGAAATGTAGTGATTTGTTTCATAAAATATTCACATTGAATAAAGGGATTCGTCTGACGAGTATTCGCTTTAGGCAAAGTTAAATGGCTAGCCTACAAAGTCCATAACTAACTAATAACCAATCACTAAGCCCAACTTAATCTTAGTTTTTGTTATGATGAACCTTGCTATACTCTCTCAGAAATCTACGATATACTCCACCCGTCGTTTGATAGAAGCCGCGCAGGAGCGCGGACTCAATGTACGTCGTTACAATCACTTAAATTTTGTCATTGTAATGGAAGGCAAAAAACCCTATCTGTATTACAATAATCAGAAAGTTGAAGCGGTAGATGCTATCGTGCCGCGTATCGGGGCTTCGGTCACATTTTACGGCTCGGCGGTCATCAATCAATTTCAGATGATGGGCGTCTATACGCCCGTTACCTCCGAAGCCTTGTGGCGTGCGCGAGATAAATTGACCAGCCTCCAACACCTCTCGCAGGTAGGTGTAGGAACACCCAAGACGATATTTACCAATTATTCGAGTAAGGTGGATGAAATCATTGAAGCAGTAGGCGGACCACCCTTGATTATCAAATTATTGGAAGGAACGCAGGGCTACGGTGTCATATTGGCAGAAAGTGCGCGGGGGGCAAAATCAGTGATTGAGGCATTCAACAAAACCAAAACACGCATTATCGTACAGGAATTTATCAAAGAAAGTTCGGGAACGGATATTCGTGCTATTGTGATTGGCAGAAGAGTAGTAGCATCCATGCGCCGCAAAGCCACGCGCAAGGGCGAGTTTCGCTCCAATCTCCACCAAGGCGGCGTAGCCGAAGCCATTGAACTCACCGATGCCGAGCGCAAAACCGCCCTCAAAGCCGCTGCTACTACGGGCTTGGACATTGCCGGAGTTGATATGCTACAATCCGAGCGTGGTCCATTGGTCATCGAAGTCAATGCTTCGCCCGGACTCGAAGGCATCGAAAAAACCACCGGCATCAATGTTGCCCGAAAAATCATCATGTATACCGAACGACAAGTTAAGAAGAGTAGTTGACGGGTTGATGAGTTGACGAATTGACGAGTTGTTGAAGCGACAATTCGTCAACTCGTCAACTCATCAACTCATCAACTCGTCAATTCGTAAAAATGATAGACATATTAGAAATAGACGGAAAAAAGATAGTGCCGGGTCAGCATAGCACTATCGAATTGGATATTGCCAAATTACCATCGGGTACGCCCATACATTTGTATGCTCACGTATATCGCAGCGCGAACCCGGGACCTACGCTGCTCGTTTGTGGTGGCGTACATGGCGATGAGGTAAACGGTGTGGAAATCGTGCGCCGCGCCTTAGAAGAAGAACTTTTCGAGGATTTGAAACAGGGCAATATAATTGCGATTCCTTTGGTGAATGTGTATGGTTTTATCAATTTTTCGCGCGATTTGGCTGATGGGAAAGATGTCAATCGCAGCTTTCCGGGCAGTGCTTCCGGCTCATTGGCATCGCGTGTAGCACATGCACTTACATATGAAATTATTCCGGCATTTGACTATGGCATCGACTACCATACAGGCGGCGCGAGTCGGCACAATCACCCGCAAATTCGCTATTCGGAAGACGACGAAAAAGCTGCCGAACTCGCTCGCATCTTCGCTGCACCGTATACGATTGCCAATACGCCGATTTCCAAAAGTTTCCGAAAAGAAGCCTACAAAAATGACAAACCTATACTCGTTTTTGAAGGCGGTGAATCGCTTCGTTATCATACCCATTCTATTGAAGTTGGGATAGCGGGATTGAAGCGGGTGATGCAACATCTTGAAATGATAGATACTGCGCCCACGCCTGATTATTCGACACATCTTTTTACAGATACGCATTGGGTGCGCTCACCGCGTTCGGGCTTGTTTTTGTGGCATCGTTGTTCGGGCGAATACGTGACCCTAGGGACATTACTCGGTGAAATCAACGACCCCCAAGCTCAAGAAAAAGTCCCTGTACTCGCCAATTCAGATGGGTATATCATCGGGCATAATAATGCGCCTGTGGTGAGTCAAGGGGATGCACTTTTTCATATTGGGAAGAAGGAAACTGTTGATGGTTGATAGTTTTTTACAATCAATTGAATTACATCCCGATAGCTATGAATTATAAATTACTAATTAAAATTAGTTTATTTTTATATATTAAATAAATGTAAAATGTAAAATAATAAATGTAAAATGTAAATTTGTATAACGCGAGTGGACGCGAGACATTTTTATTTCATTGATTTTTAAATTTTTAAACAGTAAAAAAATAAAAATGTATTGTACACGTATTACAACAAAATAAAAATGGCAGACATCCTAAAAAATGCCTGCCATTCCAATATCTCTTATCTCTTGTCTCAAGTCTCTCGTCTCCTGTTTACTTCTTCAAGCCAATCTCCTTTAGACGTTCATCCAAATACTCCCCTGCGGTAATCGGCGCATAATTAAGCGGATTATCTGCGCTAACACATTTTTCCAAGCAAGTCAAATCCATTTCGCTACGTGGGTGTAGGAAAAAAGGAATGGACAAACGCGGCTCATGCCAACGCTCTTTGGGTGGATTGACCACGCGGTGTGTGGTAGATTTCAGGTAATTATTGGTCAGTCGTTGGAGCATATCGCCCACATTGATGACGATGGCACCGATGCCCGCTTTGATAGGCACCCATGTACCTGTCTCGTCCTGCAATTCAAGCCCGTCGGCAGATGCCCCTACGAGCAGCGTGATGAGGTCAATATCCTCATGTTGCTCTGCACGAATGGCAGATTTTGGTGCTTGCCTAATCGGAGGATAATGGATGGCACGTAGAATACTGTTGCCATTGTGTACGTATTTGTCGAAGTAGTTTTCGTCCAAATCCAAGTAAATGGCAATCGCTTGGAGCAGGTGTTTACCCGCATTTTCAAAAGAAGAATACAGTTCACGCCCCAATTGCGGAAATTCCGGTTTTTCGGGTACATCCACATTTGGCGGATAATCTTCGGCGGTGGCGTCGCCATCGGTTACTTCCTGTCCGATTTGGAAAAACTCCTTTAAATCAGCGACTTGTGACTGCTTGGCATGTTCTACACCAAAAGCCGTATAGCCGCGCTGCCCTGCGAGTCCGGGAATTTGCGCCTTCATTTTTGCTTCTGTCGGAAGGGCAAAAAAACTGTTGGCAGCACCGAAAAATTTATCAATCAAATTCTGCGGTACACCATGATTGGTCACTGCCACAAAGCCTACTTCATGGAAAGCTTTTCCAAGTTCTTGTACAAATTCTGCTTTGAGGGCAGCATCGCCGGAGGTAAATTTGGATAAATCTACCGAAGGGATTCCTGTTGTTACACTAGACATATTTATTTAAGTTGCGAGCTATTAGTTAGGGGTTGATTTAACCCAAAACCCAAAACCCGAATTATTTAAATTTTATTAAAACAGTTTACAAAAGTACAAAAATAGATTATTGCAAGGAAAAAACGTGCTGTGTTTTAACAATAATTTTTGTACTTTTGATGTCATTTACTCTTTAAAATTATTGTCATATTAATTCATTATCGCGCTACTGTATTAAAATATTCATTCATTCATTCACTCATTTTTAGGTGGAAGCTATTGACCAAGCACAACTCAATTTCAGCGAAGATAGTTTGACTATGTTGAACATCTTGTTGGGTTTTATCATGTTTGGTGTGGCTTTGGGGATTAAAAAAACGCATTTTACCGACCTTATAAAAGACCCAAAATCACCTTTACTTGGAGTGATTTCACAACTGATTCTACTCCCTCTCCTTACATTTTTATTGCTAATGATTTTGCGTCCTGCGCCGAGTTTGGCATTGGGGATGATACTCGTAGCTGCCTGTCCGGGTGGAAATATTTCTAACTTTATGTCCTCATTTTCAGGGAGTAATGCGGCACTTTCTGTGGGACTTACGGCAATCGCTACTTTGAGTGCGGTGCTAATGACTCCCTTTAATTTTTCTTTGTATGGCAATCTGTATCCGGGTGCAGCTCCAATTTTGCAGGATATTCAAATTGATTTTTGGAAAATGCTGAAAACGGTTTTTACCCTGCTAGGGATGCCTTTGGTTTTGGGTATGTTATTTGCCAAGCATTTTCCGCAACTCACCACGCGAATCCAAACCCCGATTAGTGTGTTTTCCTTCCTCATTTTTTTGGGTTTTATAGCTGTTACTTTTGTGAAAAATTATGATTTATTTTTGCAATGGATTCATGCGGTAGTATTTTTGGTATTGGCGCACAATGCTTTAGGTTTTCTATTAGGTTATTTTTTGCCAAAAACATTTAAACGACCCGAAAAAGATTGTCGTGCCATTTCGATTGAAACGGGTATCCAAAATTCGGGCTTAGGACTCGTACTCATTTTTAATTTTTTTGATGGGCTTGGTGGTATGGCAGTTGTAGCGGCTTGGTGGGGGATTTGGCATATTATTTCGGGATTGACCCTAGCTACTTTTTGGAAACGTAAAACGATTTTATAAATCGTCAATTGCTACAAAAAAATCTCCTCATTTGCTTTACTTATTTACAGTAATCGGTTGTATTTGTTTTTAACAAAAAAATTATGCGTACCATAACAGTAGATATTATTAATGAAAAAGCCTTCAATCTTCTCAAAAATTTGGAGGTACTTCAACTCATTCGTGTGCGTGAGAGCGAGGTAACACCTGCACCAAAAGCTGATTTATCAAAATTCAAAGGCGCACTCAAAAAACAACCTCTTGAAGAAGTTGAATTGCAACTCAAAGAATTACGCGACGCATGGGAAACAAAAAAATCCGCTACCAATAGCTGTACTATTCGTAGCGGACCTTATCAATCTTCTTTATGTGGATAAAAATTCATGTAAAACACATTAACTATTTCTTTTCAAGTAAATACCTGATTGCGCCTCCGAAATACCTAATTCATAGGTATTTATAGTTGTTCTACTTCTTCGAGAGAAAGCCCGGTAGATTTGGCAATCAATTGAATATCAATACCATTCTCTTTTAATGTTTTGGCAACTTCTATCTTGGACTTCTCTGCTTTAGCTTCGGCTTCTTCTGCTTTGGCTTCGGCTTCCTCTGCTTTGGCTTCGGCTTCCTCTACCTTTCTCAATTGATCATTCCACGCTGCAATATCGGAGGCTTCTTGTACTATTGCTATCTCAAGATTCGCTCGCTCTTGGGGAGACATAATACTTTTATCCAATCTTTCCATTGCCTGCAAAATCCAGTCTTCATTAAGCCTGGGAGGCAATGCAGATGCACGTTGTATTTCTTCTATATTTTTCATAAGATAAATCAATTTATCAGCATCGTTTTCGAGTTCGTCTTCCTTTTTATCAAATTTACTAATTTCTACGAAGACATACACGATTTGACGGTCGATTTCTTCATTAATTTGATTCTTTAGGGTAGCAAAATGATAATACTCTTCTGATTCGGGAAAAATATCATTCGCCAGAAAGCCAATAAAATAGATAGTCGGCAGTCCTTTGAATGGATTTGCCGGACCTTTCTTTACTAATGTATTAAAATTATGAAAGGTATAGAATTTGGCACGCTGAACGAAATCGTCATAAGGCGTAAGCTGCATTTCTACTATGAAATTATTGCCTTCGGCATCTTTGCAAGCGGTATCAAAACGCATACCTCGCCCGATACTCGTCAAGCCGGCGATGTCATTTTTCAGAAATTCAACTATCTCAATCTCCGTCGGACTTTGAATCAATGCCTCCAATGATTTTCGTAAAAACAAGGTATTCGACTCATCAGCAAATGCCCGTTTGAAACCGAAATCCGAGAGAATGGAGATATAGTTGGGTTTTTGAGCCATGTTATGATTTTGTGGCATTAGCAAAAGCAAAAGCTGCGTGAATATGCTGTTCTTCTAAACGATATTCATACATCAATTCCTCGTGCGACCGTCCTACTGACAATTCTTCCAAAATCAACTCCACTGTAATGCGCGTACCTTTCACCACAGGCTTCCCAAACATCACTTTCGGATTGATTTCTATCCAATTCATATAATTTTTCATAACATAAATTTTGATTCAAAAATACAAAAATTAATAGAGAAACTCAACTTTTAATTTGTACGCTTGTGACAAAAAAATCCGCTACCAATAGCTGTACTATTCGTAGCGGAATCTCGAATTTTTCTATACAAAAACAATAGACAAATTATTCTCTTTCAAGCACCATGTCAGCATCACAAACAGGCCCAATAAATTTAAGATTAATTGTGATTTTTCCGTCTTCTATCGAGCCTGAATTGCATGTTCCACCATTGCATACTTCAAGCTCATCACTTGTTGTAGTGTATGTACCTTCAAAGGTCTCAGTCGCTATTTGTTCGTTAACTCTGATAGTAATAATTCCAGTATAAATACCGTCTGATTTAAAATCAAAACTCCATTCTACACAATCGTCAATATCGTCAACAACACATTCTGAGTTAGTATAATCAGCATATGCATTATTCGTGGAATCCTCACAATTATAACTTTCTATAGATACGAGTTTCCAAACACCTGTAATATCCTGACTTATCTCTTCTTTACTGCAAGAGGATAAGGTAAATGAAATTACAATAAAAACAAAAAATAAGTATGTGTAATTTTTCATGGCAATTAAATTGGATTTTGATAAAATGTTCGAAGTTTAAAAAATGAGTA
The DNA here is from genome assembly GCA_937967535.1 of uncultured Saprospiraceae bacterium. Lineage (GTDB taxonomy): Bacteria > Bacteroidota > Bacteroidia > Chitinophagales > Saprospiraceae > JAHDEO01. The sequence goes on along the minus strand of CALCMV010000110.1, from coordinate 957 downwards.
AATTGCAGTATACTCGAAGGTGGCTGTGTGTTAGTTTGATACGCTGCCCGAAACTAATAGACATAGTAATACCTCACAGTTTTTGGTTAGCTTTAAATTTTTGATAATAATGAAGTGTAGAAAGGCATTTACTTTATATAAATATCAATCTATTCATTTGTGAAGTGTTGTTTAAAAATATGGATATTTAATAACTTATTAAAGTTGCATATAAAATAGATAATATGCAAATAAAACCAATGATTTAACATTTTTTGAACTAAAAAAGACGTAGAGAAAATTCAGAATTTTCTCTACGTCTGTGCTGTCGCGGTGCGGAATGAACGTTATTTTTGAAGTTCATCTTTATGAAAAAGGCTGGGACTAACGATAAATTTCTGCCCCACTTTCCACAAACTCCTGCGCCTTCTCCTTCATCCCTTCGGCGAGTGCTGCGGCTTCTTCGAGTTCCTTTTTGGCGGCGTAGTCGCGAACATCTTGTGTAATTTTCATACTGCAAAATTTCGGTCCGCACATAGAGCAAAAATGCGCCACTTTCGCGCTGTCTTTCGGCAGCGTTTCATCGTGAAACTCGCGGGCAGTATCGGGGTCGAGCGATAGGTTGAATTGGTCATTCCAACGGAACTCAAACCGCGCTTTACTCAGTGCATTATCCCGCATTTGTGCGCCCGGATGACCTTTGGCGAGGTCGGCAGCGTGGGCAGCAATTTTATAAGTAATCACACCGTCTTTTACGTCTTTTTTATTGGGCAAACCCAAATGTTCCTTCGGTGTCACATAACACAACATCGCGCAACCAAACCAACCAATCATCGCCGCACCGATGCCCGAAGTAATGTGGTCATAACCCGGTGCAATATCCGTCGTCAGTGGTCCGAGCGTGTAGAATGGTGCTTCGTGACACTCCTTCAATTGCTTCTCCATATTCTCTTTGATGAGGTGCATCGGAACGTGTCC
>CALCMV010000109.1 GCA_937967535.1 uncultured Saprospiraceae bacterium | reverse complement strand
TTTTTTATCAAATAATTATAAAATTTAATTAATTGAATGTTTTTTACCTTAATAAAAATAAAATAACTGATAATCAATTACTTATGATTTAAACCCGAATTTCCCAGTTACCTAATTTCCAAAATGTCCAAAGTCCAGTTATTTTGAATTTTAAATAAAAAATAAAATTAATTTATGCTCTTACTCTTACAATAAAACAAATATTTTGAAATGAAAATATTTTTAAATATTTTTATAATTTAGACAAAATGGAAGTTGGAAAATTTAGTTTAAAATTAGAATATTATCAGGCAGAAAAATTTTAAACAGGTTCTAAATTCATTCGCTCATTTACTCATTATACTAATCATGGCAGTACCCAATCAACACACGAACATTTTTATAGCTTACGCAAAAGCAGATGAAGACATATTGGAGCTATTGCGTAAACACCTGACTTCTTTGGAGCGCACTGAAGGCGTGAAGATATGGTATGACGGCAAAATAGGTTTAGGTGAAGAATGGATGGAAGCCACCCAAGAGGCGATGGCAAATGCTGATATTATTCTATTGTTGGTGAGTGCTGATTTTATCGCTTCGGATTTTTCTTACGAATATCAAATGAAGCAGGCACTCGAATTTCATGCCGCAGGTAAGGCGATGGTCATTCCTGTCATCATTCGGGATTGTGCTTGGGAGAATATGCCTTTTAGTCAGTTGAAAGTATTGCCTTTGAATGGGGTGCATGCTACGAGTTCGGTGTGGGATACGCCCGATGAGCCTTATGTCGAAATTGCCCGAACATTGAACGAACATATTAATGCCAAAACAGATACTTCCCCAAAGAAAAAGACCCGCAAACGCGGACGTATATTGTACCACATTCCTGCGAAAATGCAGAAAGATGTCACCTCGCTGTGTACGATTCGCATTGCGCCCGAAGATATACCCGAAGCCATTTTAAAAGAAGCATTGGAAAGGAACAAAACCATCATTGAAGACATTCGGCGGATTGGAAAATACATGAAAGTACAATTGGTCAATGACAGCAATGAAAATGCTTTTTTTATAAAAAATAAAAGTACGGAAGAACAGGTGATTGAAGAGGACGATTACTCCGAATGGTTGTACGATGTAACGCCGCGTATAGAAGGTATTCATAGTTTGCAATTGAAGGTATCGGTGACATTGGTGCGCGACGAACATGGCAAGGAATACAAAGATGTCGTTGTGCTGGATAGAGACGTGGAAATAACAACACATGCCATAAACGAAAATTACGATTGGGTGAAAGCACCTGCCGATAATGCCTTAATATTGGCACAATCGAAAGCCCCGCCGGCAGCCGCCGCAGCCGCCAAAGCAAAAAAGCAGCTAGATCTTTATGAGATTGAAGCCACAGTACCGGAAGATACAAGTAGAAGTATTCCAACACCTGCGACTCCATCCAAAACACTGCCGGGTTTACGCCGATACGGACGCGTTTTGTCGGTGGCTTTGTTGTTGGTGTTTTTTATTCCTGCTGTGACTTGGGCGCTTGCACCGGAAGTTATGACTCCGGTTATTCTGAATATAAGGTACGATGATAGCCGCAAATTGTCTGAAGATAGAATCGCCGTAAAAAAAGACGGCAAATGGGGTATTGTCAACAAATGGTGCATAGAATCGGTTGCCCCCGAATATGATGAAATAGAACATGTCGAAAATGAAACTATGAAAATCAAAAAAGGCGGCAAATGGGGCGCATTGAAACAAGCAGACAGAGAAGAACGAAGATTGAAACGGATGTTTAGCCCGGAAGATAAGATTGTCGTCCCTCTAATAACGGATACTATCGAGATGATATTGGAGGACGAAGTGGAAGTTCGTATGGGCAATAAGCGGATGCGATTACCCATGTTGTCCAAGAAAAAAATAGAAGAAAACAAAGCATTGATGCCAAAAGAAGAACGCGAAATTGATAGTTTGTTTGAATCAAAAAAAGTAGAAAAAGCCACAGAAAAATTATCAAATTTGCCGACAAACAATACCGCTAATGCCCAAGTCGAAGCACAAATAGAACGTCAAAAAACCAAGTGGACAGACAAATATACCGAAGAAATCTATGAAGCTGCCTCAAAAGGTGATTCTGCTAAAGTAGAGGATTTGAAAAAAAATATACGACAGGTAAAGTCTGTTAGGTCGGATAAAGTACGGCAGAATAATAGAGACAATAAAGAGAAAAATCCGAAGTCGAATTCAGGAAAATCCTCTAAACAAAAGAAACGATGACAGGCTTTGACATTATGCCGGAGGGCTAGCCATTTAAGTTTGTTTGCGGGATAGTACTCGTCTGACGAAGGTTTTTGTGAAATGTAGTGATTTGTCTCATAAAATATTCGCATTGAATAAAGGGATTCGTCTGACGAGTATTCGCTTTAGACAAAGTTAAATGGCTATCCTGCCGGATTTGCTAAAAACAAATACAAATACGTAAAAGGAATAGCAAAAATAAAGGCATCGAAGCGGTCTAAAAAACCGCCATGTCCGGGAAGGAGATTGCCAGAGTCTTTGATATTGGTACTGCGTTTGAGCATAGATTCTACCAAATCGCCTATGATGCCAAAAACAGCAGTGATTGCGCCAAGTATCAGCCAATCTTTGAGGGCTAATGTATTGAAAATCTTGAAATTGTGATATACCAGATAAATCAATGCTCCTGCTGCTACCGCGCCCAATAATCCACCAATCGCCCCTTCCCATGTTTTCTTTGGAGAAATGCGCGGAAAGAGTTTGCGCTTGCCAAAAGCCCTACCGCCAAAGTATGCCGCTACGTCGCTCGCCCATACCATCAATAAGATGCCAAAAACGGTAAAAGGTGAGAAATTACCCGATTCATTAGTACTCATCAAAATTGTCAAAGCTATCGGAAAACCAATATATAAAATGCCCATAAACATCAAAGCAATATTGGAAAAAGGCAGTTTTGCTTGGGCAAATAATTCAACAGGCAACAACAAAAACATACCCGCCGCAAAGATATACAAGACCAAAGTTTCATCTAAACCACCTACCACTACCAAAGCAGGCAACAAACCCATAGTCACTCCCAAAATCTTACGATACAAAGCCCAGTTTTTCGGCTCGCTTTCGAGGCTCATATTCAAAAATTCCCACAAACACAATGCGCCAATAAGCAGAAATACCAGCCGATACGACCATTGATGCGCCAATATGCCAATGATGACTATTGCCCCGAAAATTACGCCTGTGATGACTCGTTGTTGTGTACTCATGTATGTTTGTGTTGTGGTGTTGTGGTTTCGTAGTGTTGTAGTATTGTAGTTTTGCTTCACAAATTTATCACCACAACACAAGGATACTACGACACCACAACACTATATTTCCGTTTTCTCAATAATGTTTTTTGCCTTCAAAATGTTGTCGCGAGTGGTATATAATTCCACTTCGCCAATCATCACATACATAGAATCTTGCTTATTGACGATGACGGCAGGGATGCCCTCATTTTCGAGTAGACTTCGCAGCAACTCTACGCGCGGCGGCGAAATGCTGCTATAAATTTTCTCCCATGGCTCGTTGGTATTCGAGTCGTTCTGCTTGTCGTTTACGATGTACATAATAGCATAATATTAAGGTCAGGCTTAATGCGACTGCCCCCATGACGAGGTTGTTGGTTGTTAGTTCGGGTTCTTGGTCTATATTAAGGTCAATCGCGCCTTGAAAGTACGCATATTGAGCAACAATTTGTAATCCGTTAAATACAAAATGCACGATAATCGGCAACCACAAACTTCCCGACCAGTACAATAAATAACCAAATAACACCCCCAAAAGTTGGCGTACAAAAAAGCCCTCAAATTGCATGTGCATGAGGCTAAACAAGGTCGCCGAAATCCAAATCCCTGCATGTACACTTGCTGTCAGGCGCACTGCGATACGTTGTACCCATCCTCTGAAAATCAACTCCTCCCCTATCGCCGGCAACAATGCCATCACAAATAAATTGGTCATTAGCGCGTAAGGCGAATCCAACTGCATCATCGCTTCTATCAACGCTTGCGAACTGTCTTCTGCTGCTCGCAAAGACTCCGGCAAAGGAATTTTTTTGTTGAGCCAATACACCAATTGCATCGCTACGAATGTAAGCATTAACAAACCAAATCCCCATGCCAAATTATCTATTGAAGGGAAACGATGTAATAATACTCTTTCTTTCCAATTTTTTTTATGTGGGAAAATGCTCTTCTCGCCCCCAGCCCCTAAAGGGGAGTCTGCCCATGTCTCAAGCGGAGAGTGCTTCCCTTTAGGGCTTGGGGGTCGCGCTGTAATCCATTTAAATTTATCATAAAAAAATGCAAACACCAATCCCGGAATTAAAAAAGTAAATAATTGGCTAATCGCTAATATGACTTGTACAGCTTGCAGCGTTTCGCGCGGCGTATCTGCTGAGATATTCTCCAATAATTTCTGCATATTCTCAATGCCCAATATCGGCGCAATAGCAAATGAAAGCATTGCCCCCAAAACCATGCAAGCCACCACGACCAAGAAAAATATCACGGCTTCTCTCAATGCAAATTCCTTTGTAATCGACTGTTCCGGTGTCATGATTATGAGTTGTTGAGTTGTCGGGTTGTTGAGTTGTTGGGTTTCCTACCCTGATTATTATCTGAATTTTCCGTAAATTTACGAATTTTTAGGAGTGTTGTGGTGTTTTAGTGTTGTGGTGTCGTAGTTCTTGGTATTGTAGTGTTGTTGTGTCCTAGTGTTTTGGTGTAATTTTTTATTTTAATAAAGAAAAATAAGTACACAAAAACACTGGAAAATTACACCACCACACCACGATACTACAACACCAATCAACCACAACACCACGACCCTACAACACTACAACACAAATAAAATGGTAAAAATAGGTGACATCAATCTCGGCGAATTTCCACTCTTACTTGCTCCGATGGAGGACGTGAGTGACCCGCCTTTTCGCGCACTCTGCAAGGCGAATGGGGCGGATATGATGTACACCGAATTTATCTCGGTGGAAGGCTTGATACGTGACGCGCACAAGAGTGTACAGAAGTTGGATATTTACGATTACGAGCGGCCTATCGGAATACAGATTTTCGGAGCGAAATTGGAATCTATGGAACGCGCCGCAGAAATCGTGGAAGAAGCCGACCCGGAGGTATTGGACATCAATTATGGTTGTCCGGTGAAAAAGGTGGTGTGTAAGATGGCGGGCGCAGGCATCCTGCAAGACATCCCGCGAATGGTAAAGCTGACAGAAGCGATTGTAAAGCGTACCAATAAACCCGTAACGGTAAAAACACGACTCGGTTGGGATGATAATACGAAGTATATCGTAGAAGTGGCAGAGCGATTGCAAGATATTGGTATTCAGTCAATTGCAATACACGGGCGCACCCGCAAGCAGATGTATAAAGGCGAGGCAGATTGGTCGCTCATCGGCAAGATAAAAGAGAACCCGCGGATGCACATTCCCGTCTTTGGCAATGGCGACATCAACTCGCCCGAAAAAGCCAAACTCTACCGCGAACGCTATGGCGTGGACGGCATTATGATTGGCAGAGCGAGTATCGGCTATCCCTGGATTTTTAATGAAATCAAACATTATTTCAAAACAGGCGAACTCCTCCCCCAGCCTACTGTGCGCGAGCGTGTGGATGCCGCACGTCAGCACCTAAGTCACTCAATAGAATGGAAGGGCGCGAAACTCGGTGTGCTGGAAATGCGTCGTCATTATACGAATTATTTTAAAGGTCTGCCGGGTATTAAAGCCTATCGCTCGCAATTGGTGGACCACATGGAACCGGAGTTACTTTTTGAAGTTTTGGATGAGGTGGAGAAGCGGTATGCGGGGTATTTTGAAGCGGTTGGGGTTTAGTAAATTCAATCAAAATAATAAAGATTATTAGGGAAATTTTATATATTTATTTTTTTGGCAAATATTGAAGCCAACTCTTAGTTCGCATTATACTTAGTATGATTTAACAATGTGTTCGCCAAATTTTGAATTATGAATTTTGAATAACAAATGAATTTAAATTTTACTTTGTTTTTTTTGATAATATTCTACTGAACAATAATTTTATTTAAACTATATTTAGCTGATTATTAGATTTTTATACTTAAAATTTAAAATGAAAGCACGATGTATCTCCCCCTTTGGAGGGGGTTGGGGGGAGGAAAAACAGCTGAAAATCCTCCCCCTAGCCCCCTCCAAAGGG
>CALCMV010000108.1 GCA_937967535.1 uncultured Saprospiraceae bacterium | reverse complement strand
TACCGTCAGTGATGAAAATGGCAATACACTGGCTTCGGGTGGTGAATTTGCAACCGAAGAAAGCACTAATTTCTGCTTTGGTGACCCAACTTGCGACGATGGTGTTCAGAATGGCGACGAAACGGGAGTCGATTGTGGCGGTGCTTCCTGCCCTGCTTGTCCGACTTGCGACGATGGTGTTCAGAATGGTGATGAAACAGGGGTTGACTGTGGTGGTGCTACTTGTCCGGCTTGCCCTTGTCTGGCGAGTGAATTCGGAGTAGATATTAACATTGTCCTTGATAGCTTTCCGGATGAAACATCTTGGATTCTCACCGATGCTGATGGTAATGCTGTAGCTTTCGGTGAAAATTATGACCAGATTGGTGCAAACATAAGCGAACAAGCCTGTCTTGCGAACGGTTGTTACGAGTTCCGTATAGTAGATGATTTTGGTGATGGTATTTGCTGTAACGCAGGAAACGGTAACTACATCTTAGAGATAGACAACATAGTCATTGCTACAGGCGGAGCGTTTAACAGTGTTGATAGCATAGCATTTTGTTTGCCTTTACTGGTCGCGGGGTTTGATATTACTGTACCACTTTCTGCCGGACAATCTGTTACTCCAATCAATACTAGCATCAATGCTACATCCTATCTTTGGGAAGCACCTATGGCAGTACCGAGCCAAAGTACAGAAGAAAACCCAACATTTACCTATTCCGAAGCAGGGCTTTATACCATCACACTGACAGCTTCAAATGGCACAAATTCAGTGACGACGAGCCAAGATGTTATCTTGACTGAAAATTTACCGGTCACATACACTCATTTGGCAGGAATCGTAGAAAACAGAAAGATTCGCTTAGACTGGAAACTGGCAACAGAACTCAACAACGATTATTTTGAAATTGAACATACCGACAACCTCTCGCAAAATTTTGAGGTAATCGGTAAATTGGAAGGAGCAGGTAATAGCACAAACCCCACAGCTTACACCTATTACCATCAAACACCAAAATCGGGCAACAACTATTACCGTATCAAACAAGTCGATTTTGACGGCAATTCGAGCTACTCCGAAACTGTACAGGTCAAATTAGACCGTACCTACATTACACCCGATATCTACCCCAACCCGATTCGCAACGAAGAAAGTCTTATCATTGATTTTAACGATGCACTTAACTCAACACTTCAAATTGATATTGTTGACCTTACAGGCAAAGAGGTTTACCGCAAGCAAGTTGAAGATGCACAAAATCGTGTTATCATTCCGATTAAGGAACTTTCGAAAGGCATATACATCATCAGCGGGCAATATGGTGACTATCGCTTCCACGAAAAAATTACAATCTATTAGAGAACCGGGCTAAATAACTATAAAACCAATCGTTATTTCTACGAATAATTTCATCAGAAATGACGATTGGTTTTTATTCTTCAACACATCATAATCATCTACCCAAACCAACGTGTTAGATACTGGTAATCAATCCTATAAGGTTTTAGAATGTAAGTTCTCAAAACACATTTGTAATCAAAGTATAGTTATTACGTCCAACTACTGTAAATGCAATTATCTTACAACATATTATTATCATTGATGAATCTGCTCAAAGAATTTGAGCAGCGTGTAAAAAAACTATATGGTAAGATAAGACATTTAGAAAGTGAGTTGACCCAAACGCAAGAGCAACTTGAGGAAGCCAATGCTGAAATACGTCGCTTAAAGAAATTGCCTAAGAAACCTGACATCAAAGCGAGTGAATTAGACAAACCCAAAGCGGATTCTTCTGGCAAGACCGGTAAGACTGGCAAACGTCCCGGTTCTGATAAAGTGTCTAGAAAGAAAGACTTAGAGATTCATGAAGAACGAATCGTCAAAGCCCAAGACGTACCTACCGACTGGGAGTTAGTCGGCTACAAAGATTATGTGATACAAGACTTTGTGATACGCGCCAACAATATCTCTTATCAACGCGAAGTATGGCAAAGCCCCGACGGTCAGCAAAGCATGGTAGCGAGCCTACCGAGCCACCTTGTCAACAAGCATTTCGGTACAACACTGGAAGGCTACATTTTACAACAATATTATGAATGTGGTGTCACCCAACCCTTAATTCTTCAGTCCTTATTGGACTTTGGTGTGTCGATTTCCAAGGGGCAAATCAGTAATATTCTTATAGAAAATAAAGCGCGTTTTCACCAAAAAAAAGAAAGTTTGTTGGCAGCAGCCATCGAACCGAAGGAGGAACTCCGCACTGATGATACCGGAGCAAGACACCAATTTAGAAACGGCTCATGTAATTGTATCAATAGTGATTTGTTCACTTATTTTACGACGACTTACGTCAAACTCAAGCCTTATAATGACCGCCAAGCACAATTACTTGAAATGAAAAAAGAAGCCTTTTGGACACTCTATCAGGCTTTGAAGAAATATAAACAGCAACCTGACGAAACACAAATCCCTATACTCGAACAACAATTTGACAAATTATGTGAATCTGTTGAAGGCTTTGAAAGCCTTAATCAAGTGCTTGAGGCACTTAAAAAGAAAAAGGACAAATTGTTATTAGTACTGAAAAGACCTCGCGCTGTATTACAGTCAACTCTCACTCAGAGTGCAGTACCGATTGATTTTTTTCAATATAATTATCCTAAAAAAAGCTCTCCCAACTGAAAAATTATTAACTTTATACATGTTTTTTTATTTTTATGGAAAAAACGCTTACTCTAAGTTCTTTCCCTAAATACCAAAGCACTTATCCCTGTCCCCAACTTTCAGGCAATGCCACTTTATCCGAAAATCAACGGAACACTCAACATTTGTGCTTCGATTCGGTTTACTTTATTTCGTGCCTTGCTTTCTTGTTAATTAAGGTTTAGAGATTGAAGGTTGTTTGACGGTAGCATCTATTGTTTTGTGTAAATTAGCCAATAAAGAAAATGAAAATCACCCTTAATGAAATAGCACCAATAGAATTATTCCCGTACCTTGAAGTTGGAACGGGGCAATCAAATAATGGAAATCCAATAATATTGCACAAAGAGTTGCCAATTTATTTGGGTGAATTTGAAAACGAAAAATCGAATATAGATTTCCTAATCATTTGTTCGGATTTACAAGGAGCAATTGAGAAAGACGGTGAATACAAGCTAATAGGTGAGGAACTTCCCGAATATTTAAAATTTTTAATTGAGATTGAATTAACCGAAAATGAAAACCCTAAAATTGGGGTTATACTTTGCGGAGATTTATTTACCAATTTGGATAAGAGAGGTTCAAGCGGTGATGTTAGAGAAGTATGGATGAAATTCAAAAATCAATTTGATTGGGTGGTAGGAGTTGCGGGAAATCACGATAGATTTGGTAGTAATCAAGAAAAAGAAGAATTTGAATCAACGGAAAATATTTACCTCTTACACAAAGAAATTAAAGAAATTGACCACCTGAAAATAGGCGGAATAAGTGGGATTATCGGACGGGGAGACAAAACCAATAGAGTGGATGAAAAAGAGTATTTAGACCATCTCAAAAAATTATTGAATAAGAAATTGGACTTCGTATTATTGCATGAGACACCTGATTTTCCCGATTTAGGATTCACTGGCAATCCGAAAATCAGAGAGGTGATAGAGAAAGAGGGAAAATCAAATATTTGTTGTGGACATTGCCATTGGGAAAGAACTTTGATAGAATTTAAAAATAAATCGCTTGTAATGAACGTAGATTCAAAAGTGGTGATTTTAAAAAAGCAAACATCTTAAAATTTGGGTTCATCTAGGAATTTAGTGGAACGTAAAAGGAGTGTGTAAATCGTTTGTATGTTGTGAGCATAAGTCGGCAGACATTTTGAAAATGTCAGGCGACAGGATTAGTACACGATTATTTTATTATCAATAAGTTATAAAATAAAAATAATGCAATTCGTTCTGTGGAAAAATTAAATTAAAACATGGATACAACTCGCCTGACATTTTGAAAATGTCCGTCGAGTGGGCTTTCCACTAAATTCCTAGATGAGCCAAAATTTGAATCTGACTAAATCAGAAAAACGACCAAAATGTTCACTGAATCAAAAAGTAAAATATCGGATAGATTTCTATTTTCCTATATTCGATATGCTGAAGAAGCAATTGACATCTGTAAAAAAGAAACGGAGTTAAATTGTGCAGAAAGAGAGAAAACAGAGGCATATTTTTAAATATTTAGATTGGAAAAAAAGTGAAAATGAAATTGCCTTATTTACGATGTATGCTTATGCCGATTTGAAAATCCCAAAAGAATTTAGTTGCATTTTTGACCTTAAAAATCCAGCGAGAATGTGGACATGTAAAATGACATTGACGCAATCTATTTGGGAAGGTTGGTATCCGATAGATTACATAGAACATGGGCATAAACACTTAGCAATATTCAAATTTGAAGATAAAATACCGGAGATAATTCTTGAACTTTATGAGGTGAAAAATAAAGATATAAATTTGCCGGAAAGCTATCGGACTATAGGAATTTGCCAAATTAAAGATTACCAAAAAATAAAAAAGTACCTGATTACATCAGAAGAATTAAGAAAGAAACATGGTGTCAATTGGGTTGAATTTTATAACGAAGAAGAATAGGGTAAAACGGTAAATCCCCGTCCACCGTCAGCCCTCCACCGTCCACCGTAGATATTATGAAAACACAAATAAAAAAAGAATTTCACGTACCCGCCCCTATTGAGCAAGTTTGGAAATCACTCGCCGATCCTACAGATGTAGTGACCTGCGTACCGGGCGCATCCATCACCGAGAAGATTGACGATGCGAATTACAAAGGCGCAGTCGTCACCAAATTCGGACCGATAAAGGCGAGCTATGCCGGCGACATCGAAATCGTCGAACTCGAC
>CALCMV010000107.1 GCA_937967535.1 uncultured Saprospiraceae bacterium | reverse complement strand
GTTTTTTATCAAATAATTATAAAATTTAATTAATTGAATATTTATTACCTTAATAAAAATTAAATAACTGATAATCAATTACTTATGATTTAAACCCGAATTTCCCAGTTACCTAATTTCCAAAATGTCCAAAGTCCAGTTCAATACTGAAAGCCGGAAAAAATACCATCGCTATTCGCGTAGAAGACACCGGTGGCGGCGGCGGTATTCATGGCGAAGCAGCAGCCATCTGCGTAAAAACGAATAGTCAAAAAATTGCATTGTCGGGCAAATGGGACTTTCGCTTAGATGCTATGATGAGTTCTAATTATTTGAATCGGGCAAACCAAATCCCAACTTTGCTCTACAATAAAATGATTTTCCCAATTAAAAATTATGCTATCAAAGGTGCGCTTTGGTATCAAGGCGAATCCAATGCAGGCAGCCCACAAGATGCGGAGGCGTATGAAGCATTATTTGCTGATATGATACACAGTTGGAGAAGTGATTTTAGGTCGGGCGAATTTCCTTTTCTGTTTGTCCAACTTGCCAATTGGCTGCCTCCGCAAGATGCGGGTGCAGATAGCAATTGGGCAAGTCTGCGAGCTTCTCAAACCAATACCTTAAAAGTCAAAAATACCGCTCAGGCAATCATCATTGACATTGGCGACGCTGAGGATATTCATCCGCACAACAAACAAGATGTGGGACTGCGGCTTTCCTTAGCCGCCCGCAATTTGGCTTACGGTCAGGACATCCACTATCAAAGTCCGATGTACCAAAGTCACCTTATCAAAGCCGGAAAAATACACCTTAGCTTTAAGCATGTTGCGGATGGTTTATTGGTAAAAAATAAATATGGCTATGTCAATGGATTTGCGATTGCAGGTGCAGATGGGAAATTTGTTTGGGCAAAAGCCAAATTGGACGGTGCGCGGAATATTATTGTTTGGAACGAGCAAATTACTCAACCCAAATATCTGCGATACGCTTGGGCAGATAATCCTGATGATGTCAATCTTTACAATTCTGTGGGCTTGCCCGCTTGTCCGTTTCAGATAGTAGAGTGAGGAGAAAGGCTGTATGTGCTTACTCTACTGTAAATGTGAAAAGGATAGAGCCGCACTGTTCGCGCCGCGCATTATTTTTGCTGAATTGAAATTCTTTGGCTTTATTTTCGGCGAGTTCGATGATCTCGGTATTGGTGATAGTAGAGCCTTGTGCGGTGCTTTTTGCACTGGTAACACGCCCTTCATTATCCACACAAATTTTGACCCTGACCGTACCTGCTTCATTACTATTTTCATCTACATCAGGTCGGTTGACTACGGAGCGTCCTGCCAAATCAATACCTTCTCCGGCATCACCTTTACCGCTTTGTCGGGTGTCAAGATTTTCCGAATTGGGGTCGCCGTCGCTGCTGCCTTGATTGCCTGTTTCGCCGTTTTCGCCTTGTCCTGTGCTGTTATTTTGTCCCGGAAAACCAAATTTTTTCTTTGCTTCTTCTTTTTTACGGGCTGCTTCTTCTGCTTTTCGCTTTGCTTCTGCTTCGGCTTTCTTTTTTGCTGCTTCCTCGCGTTCTGCTGCTTCTTTTTTGCGTTTTTCGGCTTCTGCTTGTGCTTTTTTGGCAGCGTCTTCTTTGGCTTTTTTATCGTCTTTTTTTACGCTTGGCGTGTCTGCATTCGCATCTGTCACTACTTCTTTTTTCGCAATGGCTTTGGAAGTTTCTTGGCTGCGTGGAGTAGGGGAGGGCGGGGGAGTGGAAGCCGTAGAAGCATCGGCAAGCGGCTCGGAAGGTGAAGGCTCTGAGGAGGCATCGGGTCTAGCATCTTCGGTCAAAGGCTCTTCTGTACCTTGCCCCACATCAGTATTTCCAAAATTAATAATAATACCTTCCTGACCCACAGGCGGCAAGGCAGATATAAAGGGAAAAACAAGAACAATCAGCAGGAAAAGATGCAGAATAATAGACAACTTCAACCCGCGCTTGCGGTGTTGTTCTTCCTCTTCGGCGCGTTTGGCACTGATTAGAGGATTCGGCATATGGTCTGCCGTTAGTCGTTCTATTATTTTATCAAACATGGTTTTGTGATTGGTGAATAGCAGATGTTAATATGTTTCTAAAATACCAAGGGATATACTTTTCTTTCTTCTAGAATTCTAGCGCGAATCTTAGAGGCTAATGCCCGAATATACTTTTTATTATTTTCTCTGCTGATTTGCTTCCAATTTCCATTTTCATCAGATAGAATTTCTACTTGAAAATGGAATACATTTAATACCATTGGCTTATAGACTATCTCAAGTTTGAAATTATAAAGGACTTCTTCGGGCGTTCCTTTTTTGAAAGGATAAGTGCCGTCAATAGTTAATAGTTCTTTCACTATCATGTAAATTATGAGTGTGTCCAGCTTTTCTACTTCAATATTATCAAAATCAAAATTAGAGAGTTGTTTATCAGAAATGAAATGAGCATCTTTTGTATTAATCGGGATAATATTGACATCATCTTTTTGTGAGTCTATTGAGAGTTCTTCAATGTTGCACAAATCAATATTAACGGATAATCCAAAAATGTCTTTTGACTGCCAGATATCTGCGCCTAATTCATTGCCGGGAGTGAGTATTTGTCTCAGATTTGTTCTGCGATTCAATCTGCAATTGCCGCATTTGAAGGCTTGAATTAGATTTACTTTCTCTTGACTAGCAATAAGTCTTGCGGGTATGGACGACATTGTTTTAATGCTTTTGATAAATAATAAGTTTTAGGCTTGTCGGAAAATTCATCTGATAAAATATTGTTAATCTCAAGCATTGCATTATCAAATATACAATTTTTTTCAAAAAGAATATGACTTGATTTTAGGATTTGAACATAAGTATCATGCCTGTCTTCTATATCTAAAAATGTTTCTACAAACAGAGAAATATTTTTAGAAAACCGAATGAAAAAATGCAAACTAGGGTCCGGAGTGGTTGAAAAACTAAATTTTAGCGGGTCAAAAGGTAAAATTAATGAAATTAACTCTTGATTGATTAAATCGTATTCTTGAATACCAATCTCTAAAATGTCCTTAGAAATATGTTCTAAGTGAAATTTGTAAGCCTCGAAACAGGTTTTTGACAAGTCTATTAAAGACTTTTCTGTAAATACAGAATCTTGCTCAACTTCGTAAGATATGGTGTTGACACATTGGTCATATTGAAAGAGTTGCCCCGAATAATTTAAAGTACTTAAACAATTACTCATACCGATTGAATTATAGTTTTAAGTCTTGTGTCTTAAATTTTGAATAAATATCATTTAGATGTTCTATTTGCAAATCTTCTTCTAAATTAAAATCGCTCAGTGTTTTTCCCAGAGTGTTTTGGATAACTGCTCTTATATGTATCTTTTTACTACCACAGCTATACATTCCTATATTGGCATTATCATATCCGAATTGAATAACATCTAAGGTGAGACCTTCAGTTGAAGTATATCTTTCAAATATTTCTTGGGGATAATTGTCGTCAATAAGGTGAATGTCAAAACTATATTCGCCACCTTTAATAGAGACGGTACCAAATGATTCTTTTAATTTATTAATAATGAATACCAGTCTTTCTTCGCTTTTCGATTCTACCCGTAATTGTGTAGGTTGAACCCTGATTTCATCCTTCGTTTTATTTGAAAAAATGATGTTAGTTCCCAACGACCCTATCCTCAACATTCCTCTATTTAATGGGTTGGTTTCATCAATGATACCGACTTGTTGAAGATAATGCTCATTTATATCAATGGGATTCAGACTTCCCGGTAGATATTTTAGACTCAGTTCCTTTGATATTAGCTCCTCTTTCATATTTGAATTTTATAGTAGTGAGCGTGCATTAGGTAGTGCCAAACGGATTGTTTTGTTATAATTTAACGATTTTTCTATTAAAAATGTTCTTTTGACACTTTACGAATAGCATTTGATGTTCTGAAGTACAACATCCAAAACTAACAAACATTGAAACCAAAATCTTACCTAGGTTCAGTCGCCAATATTGCCCCAATTTTCATGGTCAATGCCATATCCATCACCTCGACGACATACTTTATAGGTGTATCTTCCTCTGTATTAATCACAACGGTTACTTTTTTCGGGTCATCAGCTTTACGAACATCACTACGCACTTTGCGTTTCAATTCCGATAGTTTGACGGGCGTTGTTTCATGGTAAAATTGCCCGTTTTTCTTAATCGAAACGGAAATCGTAGCGGGAGCTACGGTCTGCGAACTCGAACTCGGCAACTTCAAATTCAAAGCATTCGGACTGACGAGTGTAGAGGTCAACATAAAAAATATCAACAGCAAGAAAATAATATCTGTCAATGACGACATACTAAATTCCGCACTTACTTTATTTCTCTTTTTTAAACCCATTATTTTTAATGATTATTCTTAATAATTAATTCTTAATGATTAACGTATGGAGATATTAATTTATTAAAAAAATAAATCTCCATAACAAAGTCATTAATCATTAACCATTAATCATTAGTGAGCCGGTTCTTGGAGTAGGTCCAGAAATTCGAGGGAGGTGGCTTCCATGTTAAAAATCACTTTATTGACCCTTGATACCAAGTAATTGTAACCAACATAGGCTAAGATGCCGATGAATAGTCCGAAAGCGGTGGTCAAAAGTGCCTGATAGATACCGCCTGCAAGTACATCGGGCGTAACATTTTCCTGTGTTGCCATCTCATAGAAGGCAGAAATCATACCCGTTACCGTACCAAAGAAGCCAATCATGGGTGCAGCACCCGCAATGGTAGCGAGGGTAGACATGCGATTTTCGAGTCTTGATACTTCCAAATTACCGACATTTTCGACGGCGGTTTGGATGTCGCTCAAAGGTCTGCCGATACGCAGTAAGCCTTTTTCAATCATATTTGCCACAGGCGTGTCGGTACTTTGGCATAAACCACGCGCCGTTTCGATGGCACCCGTTTTTACATTCGAGCGGATTTTTGCCATAAAACTTTCATCTACTCTGGCAGCTTTTGAGATGGTCATACTGCGTTCAAAAAAGATGAAAAAACCAACAATTGACAGCAATAATAGTATGCTAATAATTGCTATACCAAGTATACCGCCCTGCAATATCAGTTCGATGAGGCTGAAAGATTCGCCTTCTACGGCAGCATCCTGAAAGAAAAGTAATATCATTTCTTATGTGTTGTTGTTTTGTGGTGTCGTTTCCTTGTGTTTCCTTGTGTTGTTTTCGTTGTGCTTTGTGTCATTTTGCAAAACTACAAAGACACGACAATAAGCATACAACGACATTATGAAAGATTACAACACTAGAAAACTACAATATACAACACCATGTAAATTCGCTCGCAAAATAGGCATTGCCCACAATAAATGAAAGTATTTTGACGGCTAATTAACGGAGAGACACCCCGAATTAGTATGAAATCAAGATTTGTAAGCTATAATTTAGGGAAATTTTAATAATTTGTACAATATTTGTCCCCTTAATGTAGTAAGTACATATTGTTAACTATACTTTGGATATTGGGAAATTCGGAAACTGGTCTCGGTTCAGTCGAGAAGGTAAAACACTTGTAATCAATAATTTGTATTATTTGTATTCTATTTCAAATTAATTTTATTTTAATTTTACTGATAAACAACAAATTATGTCTTCGTTAGCCTAATTACCTAATTTCCCAGTTACCTAATGTCCAAAGTATAGTTGTTAAACTCAAATAAAAAAAAATATGAAGATTAGAATGTTTATTATTTGCCTAAGCCTTTTATTTGTGACATCACTTTCGGCACAGGAAGTAAAACAAGATAATAGTACTTGTAAAGTCAGTGCGAATGTCGCAGGAGATGAAAAAAGCAATTCGCAGTATTTGTATCAGTTAATGAAGCAAAAAAAACAGCAATCGCCAACAGGCGGAGGGGCAGA
Organism: uncultured Saprospiraceae bacterium; assembly: GCA_937967535.1. Taxonomy (GTDB): domain Bacteria; phylum Bacteroidota; class Bacteroidia; order Chitinophagales; family Saprospiraceae; genus JAHDEO01. The sequence goes on along the minus strand of CALCMV010000107.1, from coordinate 5,163 downwards.
AGTACGAGGATTTGACAAAACAATAGTTTTTCCACTGCGTATCGGATTTATTCAGCATCCCAATAAGAGGGGAAGTACGCGGCAATTTGCGATTAGCCGCACGATTGATATTTTGAATGAAGCTTTTGAGGCAGCGAATATTGAATTTTATATAGCACAAATAGATGTCATATCTTCTGATTTGAGAATCGGAGATTTACAAGTGGGTGCTTATGATATTTACGACCAATTCTCGAAGCAGTACGATGTGGATGATATGATTAGCATGTATCTTTTTGACTATGATGACCAACTCTGCAAGGAAAGCAGCGGAGGTGTGAGTTGTGGACGTACAGGCGGGTTTTCTTATATTCTTTCTAATCGGACGAATAATATTGTATTGAGCAAATTTGACCTCGAAGACCATAAAGTAGTGGTACATGAATTTGGACATTTTTTTGGTTTGTATCATACTTTTGAACGGGACCAATTTGGCAGAGAACTCGTTACGGGAGATAATTGTGCGAGTTCAGGGGATATGATTTGTGACACACCCTCTGACCCCGGACCGGTGTATGAGGTCTATGTCAATTACTCGAAATGTCGCATGATAGGCTATACCGATACTGATACGAATATAGATTATACACCCTTGATTAATAATTATATGTCGTATTACAAACCCTGTTTTATGAAACAATACACTTTTACGCCAACACAGTTGGAAGTGATACGGGCAGCGGCAGAGTCGCCTTTGCGGATGCGTTTTCAGGAACGATAAGTGCTTGGAAGTTTAAGTTTAAGTTTACTGTGAACGGGGCAAATTTCGGAAAACTGTAATGACTGCTTTAGCTGTCAAGTAAAATAAAAATAAATTTGTAAATCATTGTTTTTAAATTTTTTATAAATAAAAGTAATAATGCACTTGATAGCTAAACAGGCTGACTGGAAACTCTGTAATGACTGCTTTAGCTGTCAAGTAAATTAGAAAAATATTTGTATATTATTGTTTTTAAGTTAATTAAAAATTAAAATAATAATACAATTGATAGCTAAAGCAGTCATTACGGTATTCGCGGTCAACCTGTAAAGCAGTCATTACGGGTTCATTCGGAAAACTGATATTTTCCGAAATAATGAGTAAATGATTTTACGCTTGTTTATTGATTCATTAAAACATTATTTCATTTCAAATTTATTCATCTACTCATTTATTCATCTTTTACCAAAAACGAGCAAGAGTTAGATACTAAATGAAAAAAGCCTCGTTCCGAATAGGAACGAGGCTTTTATTATAATTTTTGTATTGTAAAATTTTTAAATATTTATTAAAGAAGATTTTACAAGTACACAATACAATTATTTTTTCACGACCTTCTCTATGGATTGTTGTGTGCCGTCTTCGAGTACGATGTAGTACATTGCCGAAGGCAATAAAGACATATCAATAAGGACACGATTCAAGCCAATATCCGGTGTCAATTCCTGTGCATCTACGGTGCGTCCGAGTACATCTACAAGACGAAGGTTGAGAGGGTCTCTGCTGCTGACTTCAAATGCAACAGCTACTTCATCTTGTGTTGGGTTCGGATAAACATCCAAGACACCAAAGCCACCTGTGAGACAAGAAACGGTTTCGATTCTTGACAAGGTTTCTATACCGGAAAATTCAACAATTCGCAAGCGATAGTAGTACAAACGAGAAACGCCCACATCATCTTTGTATCCGTAATTCTGGATAATAGTGGAATTGCCCGTTGCGGCTACTTCCGCAATTTGTGCATAGTTTAGCCCGTCAATCGAACGCTCTATGGCGAAGTGAGAAACGTCTTCTTCCGTAGCTGTGGTCCAAGTCAGTGTGTATTCATTATCGGTACAAGTTCCTTCAAATGAAATCAACTCAATTGGGAGTTGACGGAAACAAGTTGCCGGAACTTGGAACTCACAAGCACTGACCATATCCAAAACGGTCATTTCGTAATCACCGTCTTCTTCGACCACAAACTGGTCGCTCATTTGGAAAGGACCACTATCACCGATACGATATATCAGGTTTTCGGGTGTCTCATAATCATCTGTCGGGTCTACATCAATTATGAACTCTTCCGCGCCTGTTTGCTGACAAGTAGCTTCCGATATCGGTACAGGATTCACCGGAACATTGACCCTGATGAGTGTAGCACAAGGATTGAGCGATACTGCCGGATTTTCGACTGTACCTCCTGTACCTGTTCCGTTTTCATAATTATAAAAACCGGAGAAAGTGTAAGTCGCTGTACCTATCGTACTTGGGTCGAAAGTCAGAGGAGCAGGTTGGGCTTCCTCATTATTGAGTGCTACTGCGGGGAAGCCCGGCAATGGTACAAAGTCCACATTATCAGAAGTTTCTATTACACCAATAACGACAATACCGTCATCCTCGCAATAAGCATCTTGTAGTGGCGGATTAAATGCCAAAACAGGATATGCACATACATTCGAGAAAGACAATTGACCACCTGCGCCATTCGGTGCGGGTGCAAATGTATTGCCACCATCAGTAGAAAATTCTAAATTAATTGTATAACCGATTCTATCAATATGGTTAAAAATCAAGATGTAACGTCCCGGGAAAGATTCAAAGAACTCAATCGGAAGCGTATTGCTTGACAAACCTTGATTGACAGGGTTTTCGATACCTGTTGATGTAACATCCGCACGGATAACCAAGCCCGGAGGAGCAGTTACGGTTACGGTTTCGGTGAATGTACCATCACCTGAACCATTGTCCGTTTGGTCATTATTACATTTACATGGGTCGTCTGCAAAGAAACTATTCGTAATATTAAAATCGCAACCTACGGGGAATAGTGTAATGGTTTCCGTCACGCTACACCCATCTGCATCTGTTACTGTAACGGTGTAAGTGCCGCCGAGCAAACCCGTAGCGGTAGCCGTTGTTTGACCATCACTCCATTCGTAGGCGTATGGTGGTGCGCCGCCTGTTGCTGTTACGGTTATTATACCATTGCTTTCTTCGCAGTCAGGGGCTTGGTTGATGCTTATGCTTGCAGTTGGCGCATCTGCACCTGTAAGTGTAACAGGTGTGAAGGCTGTACAGCCATTGGCATCCGTTACGATAACAGTGTAATCGCCCGCAGGAACTCCGGTGATTGTATTACTACTTTGTGAAATACCTAAATCGGCAATTTCGTAAGTAAATGGAGCAACACCGTTTTCTACTGTCACAACGATAGTGCCATCGCTTGCACTACAAGTCGGGTCGCTAATATCTACATTGCTGATTCCGACGGCATCAGGCTCACTAACTGCAAAAGTTGCTATTGCTTCACAGTCCAATGCACTTCCATCATTCACTGTGACGGTATAAGTTCCGGCATCCAAGCCAGAGAGGTCTTCGGTATCAGCACCATTACTCCAAGCATAATTGAATGGCGGCTGACCGCCTGAAACTGTCAGGTCTATTACACCGCTACCGTCACCATTACAAGTCAAATCCGTAACGGTTCCGTTAATGGTAAAATCAACACAAGTAAAGCAATCACAATCTTCGATAAAAGCAGCCGAATCAGTCTCATAACAATAGTCGGCAAATGCGCCCATACCGGTCAGCACTTCGTCGCCCGCAGAAATCACTACCAAACTAGCCAAATCTGCCGTAAAACCTGCCAAATCTACATCTTCTACATTGAAGGCATAAACAGTGTAATTGGTATTGTCCGCTAAATCAGGGAAGATACCTGTATCATTGGTGGCTTCGACTATATTGCCATTATCATTATTGACCAATGCGTATACCATGCTGTAACCGTTGCCATTGGCAGCAGCTTGTGCAGTAATGGTATATGGTGCGTCAATATTATCACAATTACAAACTTCTTGGTCAGCACAATTTAATTGTAATACATCGTAAGTAATTGTGCAGCCGTTGGCGGAAGTAACAGTCAAAGTAATTCCCGTATTATGGTCTGTATAAGTAAACGGACCGATAGAAACAGTTGCTCCTGTATAATTTACAGACAAACCATTGGCTTCTACTGTGTAATCAAGTTCCAAACCACCTGTAATGTCTTGAATTTCTACGAAGAATGTACCTTCGGTAGCAGAAGCGCATGTAGGCACCGCTACGATTTGAAGTTCGTCTAAAGCTGTAACGGTAAGATTTAAAACACCATCACAACCACTTTCATTTGTAAAATTAAAGACGAATAAACCACCCGCACTCACATTTACATTTGTGGGGTCAGCTACACCATCCCATGTACCTGTTGAGCCTGCCGGTTCAAATGCTGTCAAATCAAAACTTAAAACATCCTCGCTACAAGCAACAGCAGATTCGTCAATAGGAACCGTAGAAATCGGTGTTCCCGCACATGGCACACAAGTGCCACCATCAGCACTGACAGTTTCCATGTCGTTTTCTGTGCATGGGTCGCCGTCGTCACAAGCTTGAGTTGTTGCACAAGCAGCATCACAACTACTTGTATCCACAGTTCCCGCACAGGGTACACAGATAGAACCGTCTAAGTTAGAGACTTCTTGCTCATCGTTTATTGTACAAGGATTGTCATCATCACAAGATTCGATAGTCGTATCAGAACAAGCATCAGCAGGAACACCTGCACATGCTGTACATATCGAGCCGTCGGCTGCAACTACTTCCATATCGTTGATGGTCAATGGGTCGCCATCATCACAAGTTTGTATCGTCGTACAAGCGGCATCACAGCTACTTGCATCAACAGTTCCCGCACATGGTACACAGATTGTACCGTCCAAGTTAGAGACTTCTTGCTCATCGTTTATTGTACAAGGATTGCCATCATCACAAGCTTCGATAGTCGTATCAGAACAAGCATCAGCAGGAACTCCCACACATGCTGTACAGATAGAGCCATCTGCTGCAACTACTTCCATATCATTGATGGTCAATGGGTCGCCATCATCACAGGCTTGTGTTGTTGTACAAGCGGCATCGCAGCTACTTGCATCAACAGTTCCCGCACATGGCACACAAATCGAACCGTCGGCTGCAACTACTTCTTCATCATTGATGGTACAAGGATTGCCGTCATCACAAGTTTGTGTTGTCGTACAAGCGGCATCGCAGCTACTTGCATCAACTGTTCCGGCACAGGGTACACAGATGGTACCGTCCAAGTTAGAGACTTCTTGCATATCATT
>CALCMV010000106.1 GCA_937967535.1 uncultured Saprospiraceae bacterium | reverse complement strand
TCAGTTGGGTTTGAAGATACAACACGCCTTACGTGCCTTTACCGCCAAAGACCGTAAAGCCATCAAATTGGCAGCGCAAAACTACCCACTCACAGATTATTACGATACTGCCGAATTGCTGACTAAACTTGGTATTGGTGAAGCGATAGTTACTGCATTGAGTGAGAAAGGTATTCCAACGCCACTCGCGCATACGCTACTACGTGCGCCACAATCGCGTATGGATGTGCTTGAAGCCGACGAAATCAAGCACATTATGAGTCAGTCCGAAATTATCAAAAAATATAATATAGAAGTAGACCGCGAGAGTGCTTACGAGATTCTCGGTGAGAAAATAGAATTGGCGAAAGAGGAAGAGCATCAAGCCGAATTGGAAAAGCAACAGGCAAAAGCTGCTAAAAGCACCACCTCGAAGCGTCGTACCAAGCAAGAAAAATCTGCCGTCGAAAAAGCAATGGACAACACTGCCGTTCGTCAGGTCGGGCGTACCGTTGCGCGTGAGTTGACACGCGGATTGCTCGGCGCATTGGGGGTCAAAACCACTCGCAGACGCAGACGTAAATTATGGTAAAAACATTCGTGGATGTAGAGACGCGATTAATCGCGTCTCTACCAATGAATACAAAAAAATCATGATATATCGCATATTAACCGTAGAAGATTATCCCTCCTATAATGCCTTGCGCGGCATGGCTTTAGATGTCGTACCCGAAGCATTTGGTTCTACTAATCAAGAAGAAATTCCACATCGAAAAAATCGTTTTGAATCCAATGTAACACATCAGGAAAGTTTCATTATGGGAGCTTTTGATGATGAAGCATTAGTCGGAATGGTGGGTTTTTTGAAGTTGGAAAAAATCAAAATACAGCACAAAGGCATCATTTGGGGAATGTTCGTAAAACCCCATATACAAGGGCGCGGTATTGGTTCGAAATTAATGAAAAATACCCTCGAAAAAGCTGCCCAAATCAATCACCTCCAACAAATTAATCTGGATGTTAACGCTGAAAATCAAGCTGCTATTCGTCTTTATGAGAAGATGGGTTTTATTGCTTTTGGTCGGGAGAAAAATGCTTTATTCGTCAATAATAAAATGTATGATACTATTTTGATGAGTAAAATTATAAAGTAGCTATGAATGACGAACTCCCAAAAACGCCAAATTCAAAATCAACAACTCATAAAACATCACATGCACAAAAAAATAGGTCATCGTATGAAAAATAATGGGCAACACTATCCACGCCCAATCATATTTTTTAGTAAAAAAACCAATAATAAACAAAGCTTCCATCAACACCGCCCCGAAATTAGCCAGAAATGAAAGCATAGGGTGAGCAATAAAAAAAGCATAGACCCCATTCATCCAAGCATCGGGATTAAGGGCAATGTGTGTTGCATTTTCATTCATAAAAACCGCTACACCTTGCTCGAAATTGAATACACTCCCTCGCAATAATTTCCATAAAAAAGCCGAACTATACACCCACAAAGTAAAATAGCGCAGCCCTTCCCACATCAATTCAAAGTTCTTTTCGCCACGAAACCAAAACGGCACAGCAATCAACAAAACGCCCACCATACAATGCGTATGATGCCCTCCAAATGAGTTGTACGACACAAAATAAATCAAATAAAGCAGTGTAAAAAGGATAGGAAAAATTCTTTTTCGGGTGAAAATAAAACTCCCCAAAGCCGCCCCAAACAATAACACATCAAATAAAACTGCTACGACATAATTACTTGAAATCCATTGCGGTATATTCATCAAATGCAAAGCCCAATAGGTCAAATCCACATAAGGATACACCAATACAGGCACAGCCAACTGCCCCATCAGCGAGTACGCCCACCAACGATACAACAACGACAGCAACACCCCCGCGAAAGCAAGGCGTTGAAGTGCATGACGTGTGTATATATTTTGAAAATTCATCAAAAAAATCACCGCCGCAAGGTAGGGACAAGTAGGGACAAGGCATGCCTTGTCCCTACCTTGCGGGTCGGTTGCTATTTATCATTAATCGTAAAAATTGGTTTTGTGTTTATCAAATTCAACTGTCCTGATTCCTCGTATGCCCATGTTTGCATATTCACATCCAAAGTCTTGATTTCGTGCTGCGTAGAACGCTCCAAATATCGCATCAACCAAGCCTGAAATGCCTCGTATTGCGCCTTATCATTTGTGATGCGCTCTAATGTGGGTTTTATTTTTGTATAATTATTACCTAATTTTTCTTGGAAAAAAGTGCGTGTTGGGTCGGTGTCCTCGTTTTTTTTCATTTTATCATAATAAAAAATCGAACCCGTTACGAGGTGGCGGTTAGCATCTATCAATTCTTGGGTATAATTAAACGTTTCGCCGTTCAATCGAATCTCAATCACTTCATGTGTCTTGCGAATATGTTCTTTTTCAGAAAACATGCCCCACAAAAAAAATGGTGTGATTTGATGCCCTGCAAAAGTGAGTAGCAGGGTCATTCCACAGAAAATGACGACAGACCAAAACAAGGTTTTAGAATGTTGATAAAGTCGGTGAAAATAAGTGTTTTGCATATTCAATTGATGCTCTTAATGTTGCGACTTAAATTGGCGTTATTAGTGATTAGTTAATTTCCCGATAACTATCGGGATAGTCAGTTTATTATGAATGTTTTGCACGTTTCGGGTAATTGATATTGAGAAAACAAGAATATTAAAAATAAATCCAAATATTCGATTGATTTCGGCATTTATTTGATATTTTATTTGGATTTTCTGAACAAATAATAAATATAATTTATGTTATTTTTAAT
>CALCMV010000105.1 GCA_937967535.1 uncultured Saprospiraceae bacterium | reverse complement strand
AATCATAAGTAATTGATTATCAGTTATTTAATTTTTATTAAGGTAATAAATATTCAATTAATTAAATTTTATAATTATTTGATAAAAAACAATTTACCTAATACCAAATTTCCTAATTCCCCAATGTCCAAAGTCCAGTAAGATATTTATTCATTTAAAGGGCTTTCAGTGTAATGTCATTTCCATAAGCGATTATTTTTTTATTTTAAGTGGTTGGACTGAACTAAGCGACACTTTAAATTTTCATAATTCATTGAAAATGAATTTTTTATTTAAACTTAAACTTTCCCGACAACTGTACGGGATAAACTTGTACTTCCACTTAATTACCATAAAACAAAAAACACATTATTCGCGCTAATTTTGTGTTTAAATTAATAATAAAAATAATACATTTGAAAATGCGCTTATGGAAATGACATTAGTTTTCAGTGTTGTATTCCGTTTAACTTATTTTGCAATCCGTTACAATCAGTAATTTTTATTCACTTTTCAGTAAAATAATCCCAAACGCATACCACCGCGCAAGCGATTTATTTACTTTTGTGAAATTTTCAATTCAATCAAAAATCACAAAATCAAAAATTAATCAATCCATGCAACTTATAGAATGTGTTCCTAATTTCAGCGAAGGACGTAATCCGCAGATTATCAAACAAATAACAGATTCAATAGAAGCCGTAGAAGGTGTGCAACTGCTTGATGTCGATCCGGGCAAAGCCACCAATCGCACTGTCGTGACCTTCGTAGGTGCGCCCGAAGCTGTCATCGAAGCTGCCTACCAAGCCATCAAAACGGCAGGCGAACTCATTGACATGCGCCAACATACAGGCGAACACCCACGACAAGGTGCAACCGATGTTTGCCCCTTGATTCCCATTGCCAATATCACGATGGAAGAAACCGTAGAATGGGCAAAAAAACTCGGCAAAAGGGTAGGAGAGGGGTTGCAAATTCCGATTTACCTCTACGAATCTGCCGCCACTCGCCCCCAACGCCAAAACCTCGCCACCATCCGCGCAGGCGAATACGAAGCATTACCCACCAAATTAGGACAAACCGAGTGGCAACCCGATTTTGGAAAAAATCAATACAATGACCGCGTAGCACAAACAGGCGTAACTGTCATTGGCGCACGCGATTTTTTGATTGCCTATAATGTGAATTTGAATACAACCTCTGTGCGTCGCGCCAATTCCGTAGCATTTGATATTCGTGAAAAAGGTCGCCTCAAACGCGAGGGCGGCAAACTGACGGGAAAGGTCATCAATGACGAAAACGGCAAGCCGCTACGTACATCGGGCGCGTGCAAATCTGTGAAGGCAATCGGCTGGTTTATAGAAGAATATGGTATTGCACAAATCTCTATGAACTTGACAAATATCAATATCACTCCCATGCACATCGCTTTTGAAGAGACGCGAAAAAGTGCTACCCGACGCGGTATGCGCGTGACGGGCAGCGAATTGGTCGGTATGGTTCCCTTGAAAGTAATGCTGGATGCGGGACGGTATTTTCTCATTCAACAAGAGCGTTCTACGGGCGTTGCGGAAAGCGAATTGATACGAATTGCGATAAAAAGTTTGGGATTAGACGAACTCACACTCTTCGATCCACGTCAAAAGATTATAGAGTACCGTTTGCAAGACCTCAACGCCACGCCCTTACTCCATATGAACCTCCGCAATTTTGCCAACGAAACGGCATCAGAAAGCCCTGCGCCCGGTGGCGGTTCGATTTCGGCATATGTGGGCGCGCTCGGTATTTCCTTGGCTACGATGGTAGCGAATCTTTCAGCACACAAACGCGGTTGGGATGCACGTTGGTCAGAGTTTTCGGAATGGGCAGAGAAGGGGCAAGAGCTTAAAAACCAATTACTTGCATTGGTTGATGAAGATACCAATGCCTTCAATGCGATTATGACCGCCTTCCGTTTGCCAAAGGGGACGGATACTGAAAAAACCGTACGTCACGCTGCTATCCAAGCGGCTACGCAACATGCGATTGAAGTGCCATTAAAAGTGATGGAAATTTCACTCGACACCTTCGAAGTCATCAAAACAATGGCTGAAATTGGCAATCCAAATTCAGTGACAGATGCAGGTGTGGGTGCGCTTTGTGCGCGTGCTGCGGTACATGGTGCATTTCTCAATGTACGTATCAATACAGGCGATTTGGAAAACAAATCATTCGTAGAGGACGTTATAAAGAAAGGGAAAGCGATGATAGAAAAAGCAGATGCACTTGAACGTGAGGTGATTAACATCGTGGAAAGTAAAATGTAAAGGCGACTTTAGTCGCCATTTAAATATAACACATGGCGACTAAAGTCGCCTGTACAATCATTCAGATGAACATAAAAGAGCATTTTAAGAATAATTACGAGCAATATTCCAAGCATTTTTCGGAAAATTGGCTCTGGAAGCGATTGACCAACAACGCTAAGTCTATTGGTATTGGAGTCATTTATCCGGTGCTGCTGTTGTTTTATGCCTTCAAAAAGAAAGATACGCCGGGATGGGCAAAAAAGGTCATCACGGGGGCATTGGGTTATTTCTTGATTCCATTTGACATCATTCCCGACCCGCTGATTCCGATTATTGGTTTTACAGATGACATCATTGTGCTAAGTGTGGCGATGATGGTCGTTACATCGTACATTGATACGAATGTAGTCGAGCAGGCTCGCGCCAAACTCACCGATTGGTTTGGTACATACGATGTATCTAAGTTGGAAGACATCGAAAATGCTGCTAAAAAAGGCGATGACAAAGGGGAAGCAAAAGCGTAATTTAAATTCCACGTACTAAATTCCAAATTCCAACTCAGATGTGTAATATATTTCTGTTGGAATTTGAAATTTGTTTTTTGGAATTTGTTTTTTGAAATTTTACTAACTTGTTGCATATTTTTCTAACCAAACACGTTAATTATGCAATATTTAGAACCTATCATTGGTGGCGCAGCAGCTTTTCTGCTGGGTTTTTTATGGTATTCTGCTTTATTTGGAAAAGTGTGGCAAGCCGAAACGGGTGTCACCGACGAACAAGCTCAAAAAAGCATGGTACAATCATATAAATTAGTTCGCTAATTCATAGAATATATTAATCGTTATCCTAACTGCTCAAAAAGTTTATCATATTCTTCCCGCAAAAAGTCCGCAATTTCCGCTACATATTCCTCCGAAAAATCAAAATTGACACCTGCCGTTTTGTAAATGTCTTGTAGCGAAGCGGTGTTGCCGAGCTTCATGGCAGCTATCATGTTTTCGATGGTTTGTGTGGGATTTTTTCGATAATTCATATAGATAGCAGCAGCTCCCAATCCTGCGAAAGCATAATCAAGCATATAAAAAGGAACGACAAACAGATGAGGGCGTTGATGCCAATAACTGAACTGCTCTACACCGATTCCATATTCATCCCCTAATTTTTTCCAATAATCGTCGCGCTCGGCATTGCTGCTATTTGGGTTGAGGTATGCCCAATGTTGGAATCTGTCCCAAAGCGTAAACATCCGAAAACCTATCATAGACATATTCAACTTGTCGAATTTGGCACTTACGATAGCGGCTTCGTCCTCCACAAAATATCTCCAGTAATCTGCCAAAATCATTTCCATTGCCATCGTAAATAATTCGCCGGCTTCCACGGCAGGAGATTTGAGTTCGGGAATGTCTTTATCGTGGTTATAAAAGTTGTGAATCGCATGAGTTGTTTCGTGAAAAGTCACGCTAACACCGGAGGAAGTATTGGAAGCACTGAGGAATACAAAGGACTGTTTGGATTCGGGAAGTGGATAAGAAAACAATGACATCGCTTTGTTTTCGCGGTCTTCAAAATCCAATAGTTTTCGGGTTTCCAACAAACTGACCATCTCACTCAATTCAGGGTGAATTTCGCGGTAAACTGCCTTTGTTTTTTCTAATAAATCCTTATCATCTTTAAAAAAAACAGTGGGTTTATCTGTTCCCAAATCAACGCGCAAATCCCAAGTCATCAACTTGTCTAAGCCTAGATGTGTTCTGCGTTTTTCCAAGGTATCCTTGTACACAGGCATGATGTAATCCCGAATAGCATGGCAGAATTTTTCGGCATCTTCCGGCGAATAATATATCTTTTTACGCTTGTCCCACATGTAATCGCGAAAGTTTTCGTAACCTGCATTGTGAGCGATTTTGCACCGAAGTTTCATCATCTTGTCAAAGATAACGTAAAACTTCGGGGTTACTTCGTCTCTACGTTTTTGTATAGCCAAATGTGCTGCCTTACGGATATTTCTATCGGGATTTTTTAGTTTTTGAAAGGCAGGCAGCATCGACATTTCCTCACCTTCTATCGTAACACGCATGGAGGCGACTAAGGCATTATGTTCATCGACAAGTTTGGAAATTTCTGACTCTATTGCAGTGTTTTTTTCGGAGAAAGTGCGCTGCTCAACCTGCATTTCCTGCATCATAAATTGCAGTTCGGGTCGGCGTTCAATCAATTCAGAAAGGAAAGGCGAGGTGAGTAGTTTCTGTCTCAATTTCCCTTTGGCGAGTTCGTATTTTTCCCAAACATCCTTTTCAAATTTCTGCTTTTTTTCTTTGAGCCTTTCATCATTGGTGTATTGTACCAATTTAATGTAATTCCAGGCATGTTGTTCTCCTACAACCACGTCCAATTCATTCATTTGCTCCAGAAAAAGTTCCAAATTCTCTACGGAATTGATGTGGCGAGTACTGAGTTGATTGGCGTAATCCTGAAGTGATGTCCAAGTGTCATAAGTGGTATCAGGTTGGAGATGTTTTCTTTGGTACTTTGGAAAGTCTAATGTGGTTTCGACCATGTTTTATTGTTTTTTATTTTGAGAAAAAATGATGTGATTTTCTGTTTGTGAAACGCGATATAGCGCGAATTAGTTCTTTATTTGAGGGGTTATTTTGAGGACTAAATCAAAATTATATGTACTCATAATTTTCAACGGTCAATTCACTTTCAACTGCTCCTGTATGCTTGGTACTCATCGGTTCAAATAAAAGCAACCACACTTCTTCTTCGGCGATTGGTCTATGCTCAACACCTTTGGGTACTATCAACATTTCGCCCTCATTTAATTCGATGGTTTTATCCTCAAATTCAATTTTCAGCGTACCGCGAATGATGTAAAATAACTCATCTTCATTTTCGTGATTGTGCCACACAAATTCGCCTTGTACTTTAGCCAATTTTACGGCTTGTCCGTTGAGTTCGCCGACTATTTTTGGACTCCAATGGTCGCTGAATAGTCCGAATTTTTCTTTTATATTTATTTTATTCATAAAAAATATTTTTTACATCCGTAATACCTTCTGGACTTTGGATATTTTGGAAATTGGGTAACTGGGAAATTCGGTTTTAAATCGTAAGTAATTGATTATCAGTTGTTTAATTTTTATTAAAATAAAAAAATATTCAATTAACTTAATTTTATAATTATTTGATAAAAAACAATTCACCTAATACCAAATTTCCGAATTCCCCAATATCCAAAGTCCAGATACCTTGACAATATCATGTTTTAAAAATAAAAATATGCTTGTGTTTAACACGGGATATTTTTTCCGAATTTGGGCTAAAACTCGTCTGACATTTAAACATTGCTGGAAAAATATGACATCATCGGTAAATTTTGAAAATGTCTGACGAGTTTTAGCCCAAATTCAAGAGCAAAATGCCAATTATATTATATAAAAATCGAACATGATATTATCAAGATACATTTCCAAAATCAATATTTCATATTCAAAATTATCAAATAAAATTTTCAAACACCAAGAGACTGTAAATTTAATGAATCCTTTGATAGATTCCTTGTGATTATCTTCGTAATCGCTCCAAAGCTATACGAGACGTTACGCCCCCATAAAAAAAGCACCAAACCCCAAGTCAGGAGTTCGGCACTTCTTCAAGTATCTTTCCAAGCCACCAATCACCCAAGCACCTCTTTCTTCCCAAGAAACGGTTGGTCATACTGCCGCTTGCCGGTGGCTTTATACATGGCATTGGCGACTGCGCCAAAAATCGGCGGGAAAGGCGGTTCGCCCATACCCGTAGGTTTGATTTCATTTTGTACAAAATGCACATCAATTTCCTTCGGTGCTTCCCTCATTCTAATCATTCGATAAGTGTCAAAATTTTTCTTCGTAGGCACGCCGTCTTTGAAGGTCAATTCTCCGAAAAAAGCATTGCCTACGCCGTCCGTGATGGCACCTTCTGCCATGTTGATGGCTGCGTCGGGATTCACCACGATACCGCAATCTATGGCTGTCGTGACTTTTTGCACCACAGGTTTATCGTCTTCCAGCGTCATATCCAAGACATGCGCTGCATAGCTACTATGGCAAAAATAAGCCGAAACGCCCCGATACACATTCGCCTGATTACGCCCCCAATCGGATTTTTCTCTCACCAATTCCAATACACCTGCATAGCGTTCTGCATCATAATCATTTTCCTCGCCGACCGGATTTTCTTTGGCGCGTTTCAAGAGTTCCAATCGAAATTCGATGGGGTCTTTGCCCATTTCTTCCGCGATTTCATCTAAGAAAGATTGCTCTGCCCCTGCGATAAAATTGGAGCGCGGCGCACGAAATGCACCAATCGTAATATTGGAATCAATTGACCATTCTTCTGCCAAATAATTATCAATCGCACCAGCCGGAAAACGGTTGGCAAACAAGGGACTTTCGGGGATACCTCCCGCTTTGACGTGCAGTGCCGTCAGCTTGTTATCCTCATCGAAGGCAGCGCGGTAAGTGGCTTGATAAGTCGGGCGATAAATGCCATTGGTCATATCATCTTCGCGACTATATATCAACTTCACAGGCGCACCGACTTCCTTAGAAATCAAAGCCGCTTCTACGGCATAATGACCATAGGCTTTACGACCAAATCCACCGCCCATACGGGTTATTTCCATCTCAATATTTTCCGCCGGAATGTCTAAACTTGCAGCTATAGTTGGCACGATAAAACCGGGGATTTGTACAGGTATGGCTATCTGCACTTTATCGCCTTGTACGTGTGCGAAGGTGTTTATCGGCTCCATAGAATTATGCGCCAAAAAGGGTGCAGAATAACTTCTTTCAATCACTTTCGCGGCATTTTTGAAGGCGGCTTCGGGCTTGCCATCTTTGCGGACTACCTTGCCCGGTTTGGCGGCGAGGGCTGCCATTTGTGTTTGGTGTTTTTCAGATGATTCCAAGCCTGCGGGGTAGTTTTTAGTTACTACGCCTCTGAACCCCTTGATAGTTTCGCTAATCGTCGGCGTGGGTTGCCATGCTACCTTGAGTTGCTTTTTGGCTTGCATGACTTCCCACGTAGAATTGCCGACTATTGCCACTATTTCGGGGAAGGCGTTGGCATCAAAACCACCTTTTTCAAAACCCTTTTTGTAGGTCTTAATCGCCACGACATCTTTGATACCGGGCATGGATTTTACGGACTCGGCATCCATGGATTTGAGGGTCATTCCGAAGGCAGGCGGATGTACAGGCATAGCGATTAACATGCCTTCTTTATTATAGTCAATGCCAAACATCGGCTTGCCCGTAACGATGCTTTTACCGTCCACATTTTTGTGTGATTTGCCAATGATTTTAAAATCTTTCACTTCCTTCAACTTCACTTCTTCCGGTACGGGAATAGCTGCGGCAGCCGAAGCCATTTCTCCATAATTCGCTGATTTTCCGCTTTTTTTATGGTGTAAAATACCTTCATTCGTAGTGATTTCTTCTATGGGAACTTCCCACGCTTGCGCTGCCGCTTCGCACAACATCTGTCGGGCAGTAGCACCCGCCATACGAAGCGGTTCCCAACGAGACATAATGCCCCGACTGCCACCTGTAAATTGGAAACCATATTTTTCGGGATGATAATTTGCTTGTTCGACAAGGACTTTTTTCCAATCCATATCCAACTCCTCCGCGACCAGCATAGGCATGGAAGTACGGACGTTTTGACCAAATTCAGGATTAGGTGCGAAAATGGTCACAACACCATTGTCACCGATTTTTAGATATGAATTCATCTCAAACCATTCCTTGGGCATGGCGAGAATTTCTTCTTTCGTTTTGGAAGATTGACAAGACGCTAACCAACTAAATCCCAACATCATACCCCCTCCCGCAATTGCGGACGATTTCAAAAATGAACGTCTGCCGATGGATGTTTTTATAATAGACATATTTGTAATGATTAATGCTTAATGATGAACGATTAATTTTGCCTCGTCCGACATTTAGAAATGTTTGACGATAGCTCACATCTTTTCGGTGGCTTGAGTCGGCGGACATTTTTAAAATGTCAGGCGACAACGTTTTTTTATTTTATTGAAAATTAATTTGTTACAAAATTTAAATAAAAATATTTATAAAATAATTTAAATTAATTAACACGTATTTCTTTGTTGTGTATGAATTTTTCTTGTAGAATATTTTTCTTATTATTAAAAATAAATTTTATAACTATTTAATTTTTAAACAAAAATACATGTATATCTCGCCTGATATTTTAAAAATGTCCATCGAGTAAGCCACCCAATAACTTGTGGAGTATTGATAGATTTTTAAAATGTCAGGCGACAAGATTTTTTTATTTTATTGAAAATTAGTTTTTCACAAAAATTAAATAAAAATATTTATAATTTGGACTTTGGACAGAATGGGAATTAGGGAACTGGAAAATTAGGTTTAATTTTACAAAAAACAATTAATTACATGTTTTATTTTATTAATAAAATTCATTCAATTGATTATCAATGAGTTATGATTGTAAACCTAATTTCCCAATTCCCTAGTTCCCATTTTGTCCAAAGTCCAATTACTCGAATACCTCCAAAGTTAGCGAAACGCAAGTTATTTGATAATGAGTTTCCCTGTGGCTAATTGCTGTTTTTCGTCCATCAGGCGAAATACATAGACGCCCGGTGTGAGCTTATTGCGTTTCATGGTGAGGTGCTGTTGATGTGTAGATTGTTGTTGAAGAACTTCGCGTCCCATCATGTCATACAGGCTTAGGTGGAGTTCTTTGACCGTTTCGCCTTGCACTTCAAATCGGGTGTATTCGTCAAATGGATTTGGGAAGACATTGACCGAAATGCCCGCTTCTTCCACTCCCGGCGGTGTAATAATAGATGTTACAAAGCCCATAAAATTCTCGCCAATGGTGTGAAAAACGGTATTCGTAATTATCGGCTCATTAAAATCGAAATATATCGCTGCGTCGTTCATGATATGTGTGTTGATGGGATTGTTTTGTTTTTGTTCGATATTAAATTTGATAAAACCATGCGAAGCAGCTTCATTGATATTACTATCAGGCAACATGATATTTTCAAAATGAAAAACGGCAATGTTCGATGCCTCAATATCATACCGATAATCGTGACTTGCTACGCCCGGACGCAAGGTTTCCATATCCAAATGTAGGCTAATCGTATCGCGTATCACGATGTTGAAAGCGGTATCTGTTCCAGTATTTTGAAAGCGAATCAGGTACTCTAAATCGGTGCTGTCAGTGATGTAATGCGGTTCACCATAACCGACTGGGAAGGCTTGCTTATCATTCGGGTCATACGAACCTACATTTTCCTGACAATCAATGGATACGAAAGCATCGCCTTCATCCAAGAGATAGTAATTCACAAAGCCCATGCTGATTTCGCCATTATCATTTGTACCACATCCTTCTACGAAAACGGAAGGCATACTATTGCCGGGATGTCCGGGTGATTGTTCGGCTTCGAGGCGGTAAAATGCGCCATTGGCTTGCTGATAAAAAGTAATGTTGTCGCCGCTGTTGAGTTGGAAATTGGTGCGTTGAAAAATTAAGTCATCCTCTACAATAATGTACTCAAGCGAATCAGACATATTGCCTGTACCAACATTTTCGATTTCAAATTCGATGGAATCACCTACACATGCTGCATTGACTTCGATGCTCGCTCCATCCCACAGCGGCAAGGCTGATGTACAAATGGAATCAGGGAAAATATGTGCTTCTACACAATGCGTCTGCCCCAATTCGGTAGAATCGCAATCAACGAGGACATCAATTCGGAAGTTGCCACATTCGCCTATATCAATATTTCCTAAATCAAATGAATACAAATTTTCACCCAAATCAAGACCTTCGAGAGTTGAATTTTGAAAAGTAAAAAACGGGTCGAGTTGGACTTCTACGTAGGCGTTTTCGGCGGTAGCTGTGCCTGAGTTGCAGTAATTGACATAGTAGTTGGAATCGAAGCAACGACGGACAAAAGGGGCGGTAATATCTACTTCTAACAATGGGCAAAATGTACTCGTACTTGCGCCAAAGTCAATGGTGTCTCGCTTATTAAACGGTGTCAACACCACAATATCACTTTCAGAACAGACATCTTCCCATAGCGAATTGGGAGGAATTGCGGTGACATTGTAGGTGCCTGCATACACAGGAGCAAGGTAGCCACCATCATCATAAGTATAGGCATAGCGAGTGTTTTCTGCATTTTCGACCTTGACTATCCAATTTGCCAAACTCGTTTCGGAGGTGTCGGGGAGACAGTTTTCATCGAAATCTGCGAAGATATTGCCCTCTACAACGTATTCCCAGATAGGGATGCAGCCCTCAATGATTTCTTCTTCGGTATTACAGCCTTCTGCATTAGCCTCTAAGTAGATACTTCCTTCGATAGCATAATCAAGCAAAAAGTAACAGATACTATTCACGGAACAAGCAGAAAGATTTGTGTTATTTGCAATATATAGGTTCTGAATAGATTCAGGAGAGATATTTTCTAAACCGGAAATATCCGTCAATGCTTCATTGAACTCAAGAGTAAGACCATTCAAAGATGAAAGTCCTGATAATCCGTCAAGGTTTTCTAATGATGAATTACCTGAAATGTATATGGATATTGCCGAAGTAAGATTAGACAAGCCGGAAATATTCGTTAACATGTTATTATACCCAATGTCAATATTGACCAGTGAGTAAAGTCCTGATAATCCATCAAGGTTCTCCAATGATTGATTATCATCTATATTTATATAATCTGCTGAAGTGATATTTTCCAATCCTGCCAGTGTAGTTAAGTTAGGATTGCTCATTATACTTATTAAATCACCACCAAAAGTATTTAGATTTTCTAAACCTTCTAACGTAGTTAGGGAACACGAAGAAAATAATCTACCCCAAATGAAGCCGTTATTTTTTTTATATGTTTGGCTAAATTTGACGCGCATAGCTGGGCTACGTAAGGAAAATTTAGTGAAACATATAAAAAAAAGAACAATTCAGACGGGTAGATTATTTTCTTCGTGTTCCCTTAAGTTATCATTGCTATGTAGAATTAAAGCACTACCTATAGTATTTAGATTTTCCAGACCTTCCAAGGTCTGTATATTAGGTGAATATATATCCAAAGATTCTCCTATGACGTTAAGATTTTCCAGACCTGTCAAAGATGTAAAATTGCCACCAGATAAGTTCATATTATTTTCAACTATGGTCAGACTCTCCAAGCCTGCGAGAGAGGTCAAGTCATTTGAACCTATATATAAGGAGCCACCTACATAGCTGAGATTTTCCAAACCTGTGAGTGTTACCAGATTAGATTGAGTAAAATGTACATCACCAGCTACGCTTGTGATATTTTCCAATCCTGCCAGTGTAGTCAGCGACTCATTACCATTTACAATAATTGACGCAACGGAACTAAGATTTCCCAAACCTTCAAGAGAGTTTAAGTCATCATTATCATCTACTCGTAGCTCACCCGCTATAGTTGTGATAGCTGTCAAGCCGTTCAAATTATTAATGGGAGTCGTAAAGTTGTCTTCAATCAACAAATCGCCCAATAACTCTGTACATCCCGGATAATTCAAAGTAAAATCATCTACTTGTTCTTGAGAGGTTAGTATAGTATTATTCGTTGGGCATTGCCCGAATATTTCAGGCATCATTAGCGTGTAAAGTATGGTCGTCAGTATCAGATATTTTTTCATTTGAATATGTTTTAAGCGTTAAAAAACTCAATACGCTACAAAAGTCCATTATTTTATTTGCACATTCAAAAACATTATTGTTGATTTGTTATTTAAATAATTATTTTTATTAAAAATAAATTATTAATTATCAGTTTTTTAAATAAAATTAATGTTATTTTTATTTGTAAAAAAAATATGAAAAAAAGTCGTCTTATTGAAGTTTTAGAGGCATTGTCAGGGCAGGAAGTGGAGCGTTTGGGCAAGTTTTTGGCATCGCCTTATCACAATACTCGTGCGGATGTGTTAGGCTTGTACGAGCATATTGCTTTTGCACTCCGGCAAAATATGGAGCATATCTTGGATAAAAAATACACCTACGAAAAGCTGTTTCCGGGAAAACCTTATGACGATGCCAAGATGCGTCATCTGATCTATGTGCTGTTACAAGTCACAGAAGAGTTCTTGGCAATCGAATGGTATCAGCAGGATGTCGCCACAAAAAATCTCTGCCTCGCTCAACAATACCGCCAACGCAAACTCTCTAAATCCTTTCGCCAAACTATCAAAACAGCATACGCCCGACAAGAGAAAACACCTTCGTATAGTACCGCCGACCAATTTAGAATGTCGATGTTGCAAGAAATCAACTATCAATATCAAATCGAAGAAAATCGACAGGGCGAACAGGGGATGCAAACTTGCCACGATACGCTGCACCATTTTTTTATCGCGACTATGCTCCGGCAAAATTGTAGCTTGTTGATGCAGAATAGATTATCTACACAACATCATCAGTCGCCTTTGTTGGATGATGTTTTGAAGTTGATAGACAGGCAGCCTGAATTGTTGGAAATACCTGCCATTTTTCTTTATTATCACAGTTATCAAATGTTCTCTGAAGAAGGTGACAATCATCATTTTCAGCAACTCAAATCCGGTATTGTGCGCTATGGCAAGGGCTTTCCCCGTACTGAGTTGAGGGATATTTTTCTGATTGTAATTAATCATTGTATTCGCCAAAATAATAAAAATGAAGGTACGATTTTTTTGAGTGAATTATTTGATTTATACCAAGTTGGATTGGAACAAGGGGCGTTTTTGGAGAATGGTTTTTTGTCGCGTTGGACGTACAAAAACATCGTGATGGCAGGTTTGATGTTGAAAGAATTTGAATGGGTGAAAAGCTTCATTTACAATTATGAATCAAAGCTCGAAAAAAAGTATCGCAAGGATAGTTTCGCCTATAATTTGGCTTTCTTGCATTACTGTAGAAAACAATACGATAAAGCTATTTCGCAATTGCAACAAGTGAAATTCGATGATGTATTTCTCAATTTGAATGCAAGAAACTTGCTACTCAAAATTTACCTCGAACTCGAAGAATACGATGCCCTTGAAGCGCATCTGAATAGTTTTGAAATTTTTATTCGTAGAAAAAAAATCACGAATCCGCACCGCGTTAATTATTTGAATATCATAAAATTATCCCGAAAAATAATACAAGTCAATCCGCATGATAAGGCTGCGAAAGTGTCTTTGAGAAAGGAAATAGAAGCGGAGAAAAATCCTTCTACGCAAGCGTTTTTGTTGGAGATATTGAAATGAAAAAACCCGCCGAACTTTATCGGTAGGTTTTTTAAAATTAAACCTAACTATCCTATCTTCTTTTTCGGGTTAATAATTTGGGGTGAGATGACAGGCATTTTTAAGATGCCTGCCATCTGCTTGCTGTTTTTGTGCTATTTGATAATGAGTTTTCCTGTGGCTAATTGCTGTTTTTCATCCATCAGGCGAAATACATAGATGCCCGGTGTGAGCTTATTTTTGTATAAAGTGATGTTTTGTTGGCGTTGAGCCTTTTGTTGGAATACTTCCCGTCCCATCATATCATATACGCTTAGGTGGAGTTCTTTTGGGACTTCGCCTTTTATTTCAAATTGCGTATATTCATCAAATGGATTGGGGAAAACATTGACCGAAACTCCTGATTCTATGGCTTCCGACGATGTAATCACTGATGTAACAACCCCCATAAAATCTTCTCCAATGGTGTGAAAAACGGTGTTCGTAATTATCGGCTCATTGAAGTCGAAATATATTGCCGCATCGTTCATGATGTGTGTGCCGATAGGGTTATTTTCCTTTTGTTCGATATTAAATTTGATAAAACCATGTGAGGCGGCTTCATTGACATTACTATCGGGCAACATGATGTTTTCAAAGTGAAAGACCGCTATATTTCCCGGTTCAATATCATATCGATAAGGGTGGCTCGCTGCGCCGGGGCGCAAGGTTTCGATATTCAAATGTGGGCTAATGGCATCGCGTATGACAATATTGAAAGCGGTGTCTGTTCCGGTATTCTGAAAGCGAATCAAATACTCTAAATCCGTACTATCTGTAATGAAATGTGGCGCACCGTAACCTACCGGAAAGGCTTGCTTGTCATTGGGGTCATACGAACCTACATTTTCCTGACAATCAATCGAAACGAAAGCATCTCCCTCATCCAAAAGGTAATAATTGACGAAGCCTAGACTGATTTCGCCGTTGTCATTTTCGCCACAGCCTTCCACGAAAACAGAAGGCATACTATTGCCGGGGTGTCCGGGCGATTGCTCGGCTTCGAGGCGGTGAAATTCTCCGTTGGCTGTTTTGTAGAATGTTTTACTATTGCCGCTATTGATCTGGAAATTAGCGCGTTGGTAAATCAAATCTTCTTCGACTACGATATATTCTAATGAATCCGACATATCGCCCATACCGATATTTTCAATTCTAAATTCAATGGAATCTCCCAAACATTGTGCATCTACTTTGATACTTGCGCCATCCCAAATCGGCGCGGCGGGCGTACAAATGGAGTCGGGAAAGATGTGGGCTTCTACGCAATGTGTTTGCCCCAATACGGTAGAATCACAATCGACATAAACATCAATTCGGAAATTACCACATTCATTTATCCCAACATTTTCAACATCAAATAAATACAAATTTTCGCCTAAATCAGTCCCTTCGATAGTTGAGTTTTGATAGGTAAAAAACGGGTCGAGTTGAACTTCTACATAAGCATTTTCGGCAACTGCCGTACCCGAATTGCAGTAGCTAATGTAGTAATTGGAATCAAAACAACGGCGAACAATGGGTGATGCAACATCCACCTCCAGCAAAGGACAAGATACGTTACCGCTTGTGCCAAAATCAACTTCACCATTGGGATTGTCTGCCGAAATGGATACGGATTCGCTTGCAGGGCAGATGTCGTCCCAAAGCATATTCGGTGGAATGGCAGTGAGGGTATATTGCGCGCCCGAATCGGCAAGGGCAATGTAATTTCCACCGCCAAAGGTGTAAGCGTAGCGGGGAGGTTGGTTGTCTTGTTCTATTCTAATCAGCCAATTGTCCAAGCCTGTTTCGTCTGCATCTTGAAGACAGTTAGCGTTGGTGTCGGCAAAGACATTACCTTGAATAGTGTATTCCAAAAACGGCGCACAACTTTGAATAATCTCCTCAATGGTGTTGCAGCCTTCGGCGTTATTTTCTATTGTAGCTGCACCGCCTTGTGCTAGGTATTCGCAGATGTTTGGTATGCCACATACGGAAAGATTTTCATTGTTTTCCAGCCTCAATCCGTTGATAAGCAAATTACTGATTGCGCTGATATCCGTGAGTGAATCATTATAGGTCAATTGAACTGTGCCTCCAAAATTAGTAATGCTTTCTAAGCCGTCAAGGCTACTCATATCACTGGCAGATATGTATATATTACCACCAACTGTCGATAAATTTTCTAAACCGGTGAAGTCATTAGCAGCCACACCTCTTATGGCTATGCCTCCCTCAATAGTCGTCAGGTTTTCTAGACCACTATAACTGGTGATGCCGTCGCACTCGCTGTCTATATCCAAAACTCCCCCGATATAACTGAGATTTTCCAAGCCTGCAAAACTTGTGATGCCACAATTTTCATCAATTTCTAAAGTGGCACCGATAGAAGTCAGGCTCTCCAAACCGACAAAGTTATTTGCATTGTGATTTTCGGAGATGAATAATTCGCCACCAATTGAAGTGAGGTTATCTAATCCTTCAAAACTCTCTACATTAGAATCAAGGTCACCACCAATTGAGGTGAGGTTGTTTAATCCTTGAAAATTCTCTAGTTGGTCAGCCCTTAGATTGCCACCAATTGAGGTGAGACTTTCTAAGCCAACCAAGCTGCCGGGGTTCCAAATTTCAAAGTTCCCTCCAACGGTATTTAAATTATTCAATCCGGTAAGACCTTGTACCGGAGCCTCACTAAAATCTAAATTTCCGCCAATGCTATTAAGCCCTGATAATCCGGCTAAGGTCGCGGACGAATCAATTTTACCGATAGCTAAATTTCCTCCAATGATGGCAATATTATTCAACGGACTCAAATCAATGATGTCGGTAATAGGGTCGTTCCAGCCTGTATTGCCGATTTGCAGATTGACTTCAAGTTCAGTACAATCAGGATAAAGCACCCCAAATTCGTTCACATCTGCTTGGGAAAGCAGCGTTACATCTGTAGATGGACACTCAAAACCACAAGTCTCCCAAACCTCCTCAACGGTATTGCAGCCCTCGGTATTATCTTCTATTGTAGTGGTGCCGCCGATTTGCGCGATGTGATTACAAACACTCTCTATGTGGCATACAGAAAGGTTATCATTTCCTTGTATTACAAGCTCATTAAGTGTCATGTGGCTGATGGCATTAATATCAGCGAGTATTTGATTATGATTTAGATGTATGGCAGAAGTACTGGTGTTTTCTAAGCCCGCAAGACTCGTCAGTGCATTACAAAATTGAATCTTTATACCATCTCCTACATCAGATAGGCTTTCCAAATCAGTCAAATCAGTATTATTGATGTTTGATATAAGAAGGTCGTTGGCAACAACGGTTAGTTTTGACAAGCCGGAAAGAATAGGAATGCTGTTATCATCTTGTAGATAGAAACTTCCACCTATATAACCGAGTTCTTCCAATCCTGCGAAATCATCAAATGTATTATCTTCATCAAGAATGAAATCTCCATGAATGATGGCAAGATTATTCAATCCTTGAAAATTAGTAGATGTACAACCATTGAGATAAAAATCACCATAAATCTGGTCGAGTCTTTCTAAGCCTGTAAAAGAAAAATTATGTTCTGTGACGGAAAGGTTGCCCCCAATAGTACTCAAATCATCTAAACCGATAAACCCGTTTACCAGATTTGTTTCAGGCTCTACAATAAGGCTGCTATCAATAATGCTTAAATTTTCCAATCCCGTAAAACCTGTAAGTGTACTCTGCCGTCTGACAATCAAATTAGTTTCAATGGAATTGAGATTTGACAAGCCTTCCAAAGTCATCGAGGCATCATTCTTACCAATCACTAAATCTCCTGCAATATTTGTAATATCATTAAAGGGACTCAAATCAATAATATCAGTAGGTGCGTCTGCCCCTTCAGTGCCAATTATCAAATCGCCATAAATCTCCGTGCAGTTTGGATAAAGGGCTGTATATTCGTTCACATCTTCTTGCGAAAGCAAAATTACATCTTCCGGCGCACACTGTGCAGTACACACCTGCAAAATATCCTCGACAGAATCACATCCTCCGGTATTATTATATATCGTAGCTGTACCGCCTTGGTCAAGATATTCACAAATGCTTTCTATACCGCAGAGGGAGAGGTTGGGGTTGCCTATTATAGTGAGTGCGTCGATGGATAAATGACTGATGGCAGTGATGTCAGTAAGTGTATTATTAGTTCTTAGATTAATCTCTCCCGGAATAAAATCCGAGTTCGGTGATGCCGACGAATTTCCGAATTCAGTGAGGTTTTCCAAACCGCCAAGACTACCAAAACCACAACCCCAAATAGATATTCCACCTCCTATGGTAGATAAATTGGGAAAATTGACAACATCTATATCGTTAAATATACTTCTCAATTCCAGATTGCCTCCAATAGTATTCAAATTCTCTAAGGCAGAAAAATCATACAAATCATTACATTCATACATGTTAAAATCTCCTCCAATCGTCGTCAGGTTTTCTAAGCCCGCAAAACTCTCTAAGCCGGCATCTTCTCCTTGAATGAACAAGCCTCCGCCAATCGTCGTCAAGTTTTCTAAACCGGAAAAATCATCAAAATTATATTCTTCTCCTGTATAGACATCTCCACCGATTGAGGTAAGATTATTCAGACCTTGAAAACTACTCAACTCATCCGGAATACTGAGCCAACCGCCAATCGTATTGAGGTTTTCCAGACCGGTAAAATCTGTTATTGCATGAACCCAGATATTAAAATTTCCACCGATTGAATTGAGGCTAGTCAGCCCTGCAAAACTTGATATTGAGCTTACATCGACGATAAAATCGTTGCCAACACTCTGCAAATTTTCTAAACCGACAAAATCTGTAAGCAGCGCATCACGTTCAATCACCAGATTCCCCCCGATGCTGTCAAGGTTCGAAAAACCCGCGAGCGTCATAGTCGAGTCACCTCTGCCAATCAACAAGTGTCCGTAGATGTAGGTAATATTGCCAAGCGGACTTAAATCATCTATATTGGTAGGGTTTTCTTGCCACCCCGTCCCTATCCGTAGACTAGCTCCAAACTCGGTACAATCCGGATAGAGCGTACCAAATTCATTCACCTCTTCCTGAGAAATTAATATCACATCTCCCTCCGGGCATTGAGCAGAAGCAGTGAGCATCAAACAAATAAAGCATAGTAGCGCGATTATTTTCAAATAAGTTTTCATCGTTTTAATTCTTTTATTGAAATTAATTAGTGTGATTCATTTAATTGTAATTTTCCATTACGATACAAAAGTCCGCTATTCCATTTACAGATACAAAAACACGATTTCAATTTTGTAGGTTTGTTTTAATCTGTTTTTCTATTAAAAGACTGATTTTTAACAAAGTATTTATTATTTTGTAGGACGAATAAAAATAAATGTAATGCAAAAAAGTCGTTTAATAGAAATATTTCGGTCATTTTCGGAGCGTGAAAGGCAGCAATTTGATAAATATTTGGCTTCGCCTTACCACAATACGCAAGCAAATTTATTGCGATTGTATCAGCACATTGCATTTGTCTTGCAGCAAAAAATAGATGCGGCATTGGATAAAGAATATGTATATGACAAGCTATTTCCCAAACAAAGCTACAAAGATGTGAAGATGCGGCTATTGATGTCTGATTTGCTGAAGCATGCCGAGCGATTTTTGACCATCGAAGCGCATCTCAAAGACGAAGCCGCCGCCGAAGTTTATCTCGCCCAAACTTACCGCCACCGCCAACTGACTAAATCATTTCGCCAAACCCTCAAAAATGCCCGCAATCGCTTACAAAAAAAACCTTCCTACGATACACCCACGCAGTACCGACAATCGCAACTGTATGAAGAAGAATATCTTTTTTTGTTGGAAGAAAATCGTCAGGCAGAGCATGACCTGCAAGCATGGCATGATACGGTCAGTCATTTTTTTATTGCCGCGACACTTCGGCAGGTGTGCGCCTTGCTCACACGCGAACGTGTGGCAGAAAAGGCATATAATTTTTTACTGCTGGCAGATATTTTAAACCAAATTGAAGCGCATCCGGATTTGTTGGAGATACCTGCTATTCGGCTGTATTATCACAGCTACCATATATTGACCAATACAAAAAATGATGAAGATTTTCGCCAACTGAAAGCCGGAATCATTCGCTATGGAGCAGGCTTTTCACAAAAAGAACGGAAAGAAATTTATACCCACGCGATTAATCATTGCATCCGGCAAAACAATAAGAGCGAAGGAACAATTTTTTTACGCGAACTATTTGATTTATACCAAATTGGACTGGAACAAGATGCTTTTTTAGAAAATGGATTTTTGTCGCGTTGGACCTATAAAAATATTGTCTCAGCAGGCTTGATGCTAAAAGAGTTTGGATGGGTAGAAGGCTTTATTTATCAATATGAAGCAAAGCTGGAACGTAAGTATCGAAAGGATAGTTTTACCTATAATTTAGCTTTTTTATATCATGCAACAAAACAATACGATAAAGCTATTTCGCAATTGCAGCAAGTAAAATTCGATGATGTCTTTCTCAATTTAAATGCAAGAAATCTCCTACTCAAAATTTACCTCGAACTGGAAGAATACGAAGCCCTCGAAGCGCATCTGAATAGCTTTGAAATTTTTATTCGTCGAAAAAAAACACCTAATCCACACCGCACTAATTATTTGAATATCATAAAATTATCCCGAAAAATAATACAACTGAATCCGCATGATAAGGCTGCGAAAGCAGCTTTGAGAAAGGAAATAGAAGGGGAGAAAAACCCTTCTACAAGAGCGTTTTTATTGGAGATATTGAAGTAGTGATGACAGGCATTCCAAAAATACCTGCCATCTTTTTTGGTATTAGATAAATTGCTTTTTATTAAATAATTACAAAATTAAATTAATTGAATATTTTCTATCTTAATAAAATTTAAATAGCTGATAATCAATTACTTATGATTTAAAACCTAATTTCCCAGTTACCTAATTTCCAAAGTCCAGTTAATAAGATTCAACATAATTTATGGTTTTTATACATAGTGCGAAATAGTAAAAAGGCGAATAAAACACTAAAGGCGACTGAATAGGATTTGAATGGTTTGATATTTTCATTAAAAAATATATAAGTAAAAATAAGGGAACAAATCAGTAGAATGGCGTACAAAAATTGCTGTCCCAAGATATATATGATACGATTGCGCTCGGCAGTACCGGATATACGAACTTCCAATTCGCCTCTCTGTATCTTCTTGATAGTCCGTTGCAATTCGCCGGGCAAAGCAAGTGCGCTTGTGAGGTTATTTTTGAGCAAATCGGTGATGAATTTGACGAAATCGCCTTGCTCGCCAAGCATGTATTTTCGCAAATAAGGCTGGACTACTTTGATAGGGTTCATCTGCGAATCGAGGGTATTGCAGATGCCCAAAAGCAGCGTCACCATACGATTGAGCAGCACAAATTCTTTGGGAACTTGTACCGTATTGGCGATGCCCCGAAGACCGAGTTCGCGGATGAGATTGAAGAGGCTGGTCTCAAAAGGATTCACTTTGATGTCCTTAAAATTTAAGCCGTCTATTTGTACTTCATTTTGGATAAATTGGCGGAGTGCGTCAATGATTTTCTCTGCGATTTCCTGCGAATTTTGGCGGTCAGCGATGAAGCCCATTGAGCGCAATGAGGCAATAATTTTTTCATCATCATTTTTCACAGCTGCATCAATCAGGGAGAGAAAGCCCGTCCGCATATAGGGTTGAAGGCTTGCCACCGCGCCAAAATCCAGAAAAATCAGCGTGCCATCGGCTTGCACCATGATATTGCCCGGATGCGGGTCGGCGTGGTACAAACCGTCTTCAAACACCATTTTGCAATAGGCATCTACGAGGCGGTTAGCGAGGTCGGTAGGGTTGATATTCCATGCCGCAATCTGCGCGGTATCGCTGATTTTTACGCCCTCACAAAATCGGGTAACGAGTATTTTCTGATTAGAATATTCGGGAAAAACCTGTGGAATATCAAGCGCGGGTTCGTTTTTCAGATTTTCGGCGATGCGCTGCATGGATTGTGCTTCTTGTTCAAAATCCAGTTCCTCTTCTATCATTTTTTTGACTTGGGTATAGGCATGTTCGATGCCTTTGATGTCAAAAAAATACGCCGTCAGCCTTATAATGCGCTGCATGACCCTCAAATCTACTTCTGCAATCTGCTCTATATTAAGGTGTTGTACTTTTACGGCAACTTGTTCGCCCGATTGGAGGGTAGCGCGGTGTACTTGTCCGATAGAAGCAGAAGCCAAAGATTTTTCGCTGAACTGTGCAAAGATGTTTTGAGGTTTATCGCCGAGTTCGCTGATGATTTGTTGTTCTATTTCGGAATAAGGACGTGCAGGAATTTGATTTTGGAGGGCTTCGAGGGGTTCGTGGAAGGCTTTGGGGAGAAAATTGGTGAGGATGGAAAGCATTTGCCCCACCTTAATGAACAAGCCTTGCAAGTGGAGTATCGTTTTTTTGACCCGCTCGGCATTACGCAAATGAAGATTGAGCAGGCGTTTTTCTGCATACTTTTTCCCAAAAAATTTAGCCTTAAAAAACAACCAGACATAACTCATCATCACAAGGAATGTAGTCCAGTAGGCTTTGCGGATGCGGTATCCGGGGCGAAATATTTTTTGGTTAGCCATTTATATTGTTTTTGATGAATTTCATACTATTAGACTTTGGACAGAAGAAATTGGGGAATTTGGAAATTCGGTAATCCCGATAACTATCAGGACTTTTTTAGAATTTTACATAAAATAATTAATAAATTATTTCATTTTAATAATAAAAAATATTCAATTGATTATCAATAAGTTACAATTTTAAACCTAATTTTCCTCTCGGCTCAGCCGAGGCTAATTCCCATTTTGTCTAAGAGCATGTTTAAATTTTTTCAAACTGATAATCAATAGCTTGTGGTTTTGACGAAATATCAAAGAAGGAGTTTATCGGGATAAGTGACTGATTTGATATGAAGTCAAGTTCACAAGATATTGGTTATCAGGCAGAAAAAATTTAAACATGCTCTAA
>CALCMV010000104.1 GCA_937967535.1 uncultured Saprospiraceae bacterium | reverse complement strand
ATTCGGCGACAAACAATATGCCCTCGTTGCTTTCTACTCCAAAGAAGATGACGGCGCAGATTGGCGACTGTCATTTGTCAAAATTGACTATGAAGAAAACCGCAATCGAAGTGGCAACATCAACATCCGCCAAACCCTCAGAACGTGTTTAAAAATTCAAAAGCGATTTTTTGAGGATTTGATAAATTGAGAATTGGTCAAGATATTTGTGGTAAACAAATCATAAATATCTACATGCTATGGTAATGATACGAAGAAGCCCCTTTAGACGTAAACGCTTTACCGAGCTGACCAATTCTCAATGGCAAATTATAAAAAACTCGGTAGAAGATAACAGGAAACGTAAATATTCTCTTCGGGATATTCTCAATGCTATCTTAAAGATTACTCGCACGGGTTGTCAGTGGAGAAATCTAGATGAAAAATACCCGCCTTGGGAGTCTGTTTACTATTACTTTCGTAAATGGCAAAAAGACGGAACATGGACTAAGATACTTGGCTTACTGGTTCGTTTAGAGCGACTTAGACAAGGTCGTAAACCTGAACCGTCTGTCTGTGCAATTGATAGTCAAAGCGTCAAAGTGGCTGCACTCATTGGCATACACACAGGTATTGACGGTCATAAACGTATTAATGGGCGCAAGCGTCATATTGCTGTTGATATACTTGGCTTACCATTGGCTTTTTTCGTCAGTGCTGCCAATCAAAATGACGGACAAATGGGCATTGAGTTGTTTCCTCAACTGGCAAATACCTCCAAAAGGTTGAGCCTTATTCGTACAGATAATGCTTATAAAGGCTATTTTACTGAGTGTGCAGGGTATTGTGGTTACGTAGTAGAAACTACAAAAAAGCCCGAAACTCAGAAGGGATTTGTTCCACAAACCGGAAGATGGCAGGTAGAAAGAGCCTTCGGATGGTTCAATTTTTTCCGCCGTTTGAGTAAAGATTACGAGAAAACCGTAGAATCTTCGGTCGCTTTTATGCAAATAGCCTTCATTGATATCATTTTATCAAGATTGGCAAATTAAATTTTTAAACACGTTCTGAATCTATTCAGGAAAATAATCATCCCAAAATGAGCGTCACTCACCGATTCCATGTCTGTAATAATTCCATACAGCAGTTCGGTACGTTCATCGTCGAAAATGCCCGTTTCGAGTATTTTTTCGTATTCCTCCACAGTAAAGCGGTATGCTGCTTCTATTTGAACGCTTGGCAAAGTTGCTATTTGAGCAGTCATATTTTATTATTTTCATCCAAATTTACGCAAAAAAATATTGTAAAATAAGAAATGAAATAAGCCGTCAACCGTCCACTGTCTCCCGTCCACCGCCAAGCACCCCCATACAAAAACAGCGCAAACTCCTCCGGCGCAATATCCCCACTATTCGAGAAATCGGTACGCAGGTCGGTGATAGTGGCGGTGCCGTCATATACGCGGACGACTTTTTACAGAATGAGTATAGGAAAATAGGTGGCCATAAAGGGATTTTTGGGGAGGGGAGGGAATTAACCGAGCGTCTCACGCAGTTGGTTGATTTGTTCATCAGTCCATCCGGTAGCTTGTGCGATAAGGGTATTGTCTGCTCCTGCTTGGATGAGATTTTGAGCGACTTCGGTCATGGCATCGCGCCAACCTTCGTCGCGGTTGAGGGCAATGACTTGTCTTTTGCCGACTTCGATTTTGGCTTGTTCGAGTTCTTCGGGGCTGACATTATCGTAGTTCACGATTTTGCTAGCACGGCGGATGCCTTCATTTTGGAGATTAAGCTTTGGGGCTTCAGGATTGTGGATGCTCTCATAAATCAAATCCAACCAATCACGGTAGTTGGGCGGCGTGTTTTCGTCCTTATAATTGGGGTTGAGATAAATGAGTTCATGATTAAATATTTTACGCTCTATTCCATTGATATTCTTTGGATTAAGGGTCGAAATCAAGACTTCATCGCGGTAGAGTTCTTGCGTTTTGGCATGTACACGATACGGGGCAGTCATCACCACGATAGTATATACGGTACGAGCTACGGAGTAATCAGCAGCGGTGCGTTGTTGCTCGGTAATCGCTTGTAAATGATAGTGCAAAAATCGGTCAAAGTTGTGGTCGTACTCTACTTTTTGAATCTCAATGATGATTCGTTTTTTGCTATCTTCTGCAAAAATATCGTATTTGAAATTAATGTTACCGACTTTGGGCTGGAAGGATTTTTCAGTTTCGATTTTATCGGGTTCTACTTCAATACCGACAATATCGCGCACGAAAGCCTTAAATACGGTTTTATCCGTAAAGGCTTTTTTGAAAAATACTTCATTGTCGAGACGTGCGAGCATCAGTGTTTATCTTTTTGTAAAAATACATAATATAGAGCGATTTTGCAAACCATTGATTGTATGTATGACGTGATGATTTACAAAATCGTCTTACGTATTTGACACGCCATTGAGCAGGTGGACATGTACGGCTATCGGCAGTGGGTTTTGTGATTATTCGTTATTGACTTAATGCACCCGCACATCAATCTGATACTCCGACATAATCTCCTTCAATTCAAGCAGAAAACGCTGCTTCATATCTTCGTACTGACTGACCATGACAGCGTCTTTTGATTCGGTTTGGTGGAGGTCAATCATGGCATTCAATTTTTTGATTTGTGCCATGATATCCATGACTCTTACTTGGTCGTCTGTGATTGTATTGTCAATCATTGATATACATTATTCTTATTTCAAGTTCTCAAAAATCTCATCTACACTCACCGTCAGACCAATACCTTCGCACGTGACCATTTTACCTGCTTTGAAGATAGTTTTTACCTGATAGTCAGTGTTTTTTGGTTGTTTAAAAACCTCAA
>CALCMV010000103.1 GCA_937967535.1 uncultured Saprospiraceae bacterium | reverse complement strand
ATTAATAATCAATTATTTATGGCGTTTTCATGTTAGACTAATTTAAAACCGCATTTGGCTGAATAATTTGAATTTAAAATTGAAATAATAATTTATAATAATGTTTTTTTAGTTCATTTTCAGAACTTAAAGAATTGCTGTAAATTAGCAACAAAGATAAAAATACATTGTATATTCAAATAATCCAACTATAATTTTCGGTAGTCTTTAAAATTATTCAACTAATCCACGTATTTTTTGCAAATCGCAACTCCTAATCCGCAACTCGCAACCAATTTTCCCTAATTTTCCCTATCTTGCAACCCACTTAAAAATTCATTCATTCATTCACTCAAAATTCATTCATTAACTATGAAAAAGAGTTTAGCCGGCTTATTCACGGATGCTTCAGAGCAAGACAAACGGAGTGCCACCATGATATACAATGCCTTGAAAAAAAGCAATATAGATGGATTTGATTACTTGGAATTTCGAGCTTCATTGGATGGTTTGGAAGCCTTGAATATGGACGAATCAACGCGCTACCAATCGGCATTTGTGACGGCTTCGACGATGGGTTTGACAAGAGCTAAATTGCTAAAAACCGCCAAATTTTATCGCAATGTCGTCGTCAAAGAAAAAAATCAATTCGACAAAGCACTCGAACAACAAAAAACGAAAGGTATTGCCAAATTAGAAAACGATATTAAGAAATTGAAAGAGGCAATCAGCACAAAAGAAGAACAAATCAAAAAGCTGCAAGCCGACATCGAAAAGCACGAAAGTAAAGCCAACGAAGTACAAGAAAAAATTGATACCACCGACGAAAGAATCCAATCCACGCAAGAAGGATTTGAACGTGCTTACGAAAAAATCTTAGCACATATAGATAGCGACATCAGCAATATCGAAACATACGTACAACAATAATGCTTAAATATTTTCAATGGGTGAATTACTCATTCATTCATTGAAAGCATTATCGCACTAGATCCATGAAGTCAAAGAAAGTACAGTTTAGCAACGAAAGCAATTATCAACTTTCCGGCAAAATAGAAATTCCTGCGAATGGCGATATTCATGCCTACGCCATACTCGCGCACGTATTTACGGGCAATAAAAACCTGATTGCGACCCGATATATTGCACGATGTCTGACCCAAAATAATATCGCTGTATTGCGCTTCGACTTTACGGGCTTGGGCGAAAGTGAGGGCGATTTTGAAGACACCAACTTCACCTCTAATGTAGAAGATATACTCGCCGCAGCACAATTTTTAGAGAAAAATTACGAAGCACCGCAGTTGTTGGTCGGACATTCATTGGGTGGTGCAGCAGTCATTTTTGCGGCATCCCAATTGCCTTCCATCAAAGCCCTGGCGACCATCGGCACCCCTTCCGAACCCGAACACGTCACCCATCTAATCGCCGACAATATCGAAACCATCGAAGCCACCGGAAAAGCCAAAGTCAATATCGGCGGACGGGTATTTACCATCAAAAAACAATTTCTGGACGACCTGCACAGCAAAAATATGTACGGTGTTTTGCGCGAACTTCGCAAGCCCTTACTCGTCATGCACTCTCCGCAAGATACCATCGTCGAAATCGAAAATGCCGCTAAGATTTATCGCGCTGCTTACCATCCCAAAAGTTTTATCTCCTTAGATGGTGCAGACCATATGCTTTCCAATAAATCTGATGCACACTATGTCGGCAATTTGGTCGGAACATGGCTGAGTCGCTACATTGATAAGCCACAAGCCGAACCCTTGAAAACCAACAAACAAGTCGTTGCACGACTCGACTCAACGGGCTACACCACAGAAATCAAAGCCGGCAAACACGCCCTACTCGCCGACGAGTCGGAAGCAGTAGGCGGCGACGATTTTGGACCTTCGCCTTATGAATTGCTTTCTTCCTCACTGGCGGCTTGCAAAGTAATGACCATGCACATGTACGCCCGCCGCAAAAATTGGGATTTGCAGGAAGCACAAGTACATATCAATTACAGTCGCAACTATGTAGAAGATTGTACTGACTGCGAAAATGCAGGCAAACGCATCGAATATTTTGATTGCACAATAGAATTGGAAGGCAATTTGACGCAAGAACAACGCGAGCGTATTCTCGAAATTTCTACACGCTGTCCCGTACACAAAGCACTTCAAAATGCAGTGAAAATTGATTCAAAATTGAGTTAAAATACTGCTAATTGTAACGTTTTGGCTTAGTAAAAACATGATAGCATCTAATATGTCGATTTTTAGCATTTTGCAGACCTTACTCGTCGGACATTTTCAAAATGTCAGACGAGATGAACTTATATTTTAATTTAAATATTTTTTGATAAATTGTTTTATTTTAATTTTGTACCCCGATAACTATCGGGGTCATTTTAAATAAATAATGAGGAAATGCTGTCGTCTGACATTTTGAAAATCTAACGATACCCCACATCTTTTCGGGGGCGTGAGTCGGCGGACATTTTTAAAATGTCAGGCGACAAGATTTTTTTATTTTATTGAAGGTTAGTTTCTTACAAAATTTAAATAAAAATATTTATAAAATAATTTAAATTAATTAACACGTATTTCTTTGTTGTGTATGAATTTTTCTTGTAAAATATTTTTCTTATTATTAAAAATAAATTTTGTAATTAGTTAATTTTTAAATTAAAACACAAATGCATCTCG
The DNA here is from genome assembly GCA_937967535.1 of uncultured Saprospiraceae bacterium. Taxonomy (GTDB): domain Bacteria; phylum Bacteroidota; class Bacteroidia; order Chitinophagales; family Saprospiraceae; genus JAHDEO01. The sequence goes on along the minus strand of CALCMV010000103.1, from coordinate 1,484 downwards.
CCTGACATTTTGAAAATGTCCGTCGAGTGAGCTTCCCGACAACTCATAGATTTTAAAAATGTCCGACGAGTAGGTTTCTCTAAATATCAATGAATCACCGAAGCTACTTAGCCGCCGTTTTAATCGCAGCTTTGATGCGAATGTAAGTTCCGCAACGACAGATATTGCCGTGCATAGCGGCTTCAATGTCTGCATCAGTAGGATTCGGCGTATTATTGAGCAATGCCGAAGCACTCATGATTTGTCCGGCTTGGCAGTAACCGCATTGGGCTACGTCATGCTCCAACCATGCTTTTTGAACAGGGTGGTCGCCATCTTCCGACAAACCTTCGATGGTCGTAATGGCTTTATCGCCAATCGCGGAAACGGGTAATACGCAGGAACGCATGGCATTTCCGTCGAGATGAATGGTGCAAGCCCCGCATTGAGCGACACCGCAGCCGAATTTTGTACCGGGCATATTAAGATGGTCGCGCAAAACCCAAAGCATGGGCGTGTCGGGAGCGACATTGACCTCTCTTTCTTGCCCGTTGATTTTTAAATTATATGTTGCCATAATATTTTTGTTTGAAAGAAGTGACGAAGAATGTTTTCTACCAATCAAAGATAATGAATATTTTTTGTAGTAACACAGGCTTCCAGCCTGCACCGCATTTGTATTGACGAATTTTAGCGCAAACCTTAGAGCATGTTTAAAGGCTACCCGTTTAAGTTTGCTTGCGGGATGTTCGTCTGACGAAGGTTTTTGTGAAATATAGTGATTTGTCTCATCAAATATTCGCACTAAATAAAATGATTCGTCTGACGAGTATTTGCTTTAGGCAAAGTTAGACGGGTAGCCTTTAAACATGCTCTTAACAAAAATGCAGGCTGGAAGCCTGTGTTACTTTTATTTGAAAACAGGGAACTAATTCAGCGAGGAAGTCGTTAGTCTCCCCGTTATGCAAAGCCGAAAATACAATCGAACTTACCATTTCCCGTTCTCTCCCGGAACGACTTCTGATGACCGTATCATCTCGGACTGGCAAGGTATTCTCCAACAGGAAATTGTCATCACAGAAAAACTCGATGGAGAAAATAACTGCCTGAAATCCAATGGAGTATATGCGCGTTCACATGGTACACCCACACGCAACCCCTGGGCGCGAAACGCTTGGGAGATTTGGCATCTGGTCAAAGATGAATTGGGCGATTTGGAGGTTTTTGGTGAAAATTTGTACGGACTGCACAGCATTGAATACAGTAATTTGCACCATTATTTTTATGTATTTGCGGTGCGCGATGGAGACACCTTTTTATCGTGGGATGAGGTTGTTTTTTATGCCGAATTATTGGATTTACCAACGGTTCCGGTGTATAAGCGCGGGCATTTTTCCGAAAAAGAAATTGAAGAATTGATATTGAAAGGAGTGGACGAAGGGAGTCAGATGGGCGGCGAATGTGAGGGTTTTGTCTGTCGCAATACGGCGGCTTTCGACACCGAA
>CALCMV010000102.1 GCA_937967535.1 uncultured Saprospiraceae bacterium | reverse complement strand
AAATAAAGGCATTGATTATCGGGTCAATGAAAGTCATATTTTGTCGTTGAAACGTAGCCGACGTGACGGTGGACATACAAAAGGTGCAGTTTTAAACATTTCTGTAAAAGATTATATTTCAAAATCTAATAAATTTCAATCGAATTATAAAGGTTATCGTGTAGCTATCGAATTTGAGGAGAAAAAGGTGGATTTGCAGCCCTATTTTATTGGTTTGTGGTTGGGTGATGGTACTCGGACTTCATCAACGATTACTACTCAAGACCCGGAAATTATTGAATATCTTCAAAGCTATGCAGATAAATTGAACTTGCGTTTACACGAACAAGCACCCGAAAATAGATGCAATGCATACACTATCGCAGGTTCTACTTTTGTAGAAATGAGGACGCAATCTCCAAAAGTCAAATTACGTGCATTAAATCTGATTGACAATAAGCACATTCCGCAGGATTATTTGATTAATTCTACGAAAAATAGGCTTGCATTATTAGCGGGATTGATAGATAGTGATGGTCATTATCTCGTTCAATCAAATGGTTACGAAATTACACAGAAAAATGAAGCATTGACCCGTCAAATTAAATTCCTTTGCGATTCATTGGGTTTCAGAACTTCATTTAAAAAGAAAAAAGCGACTATCGCATCAATTGGTTTTGAAACAGAAGTTTATCGTCTGAGAATTTATGGAGATATTGATAAAATTCCCGTTAAAATAGAAAGAAAAAAAGCGAAAGCATGGGCAAGCCCGATAGACTGGACGGTGACGGGTATTCAATTGGAACATGATGGTGTCGGTGATTATTATGGCTTTGAAATTGACGGCAATAAATTATTTTTATTAGAAGATATGACGGTGACGCATAATACGAGTTTTACGCTCGCCCTCGCCGCCAATGCTTCTATCCTCAACAAACCCGTTGCGTTTTTCTCTTTGGAGATGTCGAGTATTCAATTGGTCAAGCGACTCATCTCAATGGAGACGGAAATACATGGCGAAAAACTCAAAAACGGCAAACTCGAAGATTACGAATGGCAACAACTCAATACCGCGATTGAGCGTATGAGTGAGCGCAATATTTTCATTGACGATACCCCTGCGATTAATATTTTTGAACTCCGCGCCAAGTGCCGCCGCCTCAAAATGCAGCATGACATCCAAATGGTGATGATTGATTACCTCCAATTGATGACGGGCAGCATGGACAATAATCGCAATGGTAATCGTGAGCAAGAAATCAGTTCCATTTCGCGGGCATTGAAGGGTTTGGCGAAGGAGTTGAATATTCCGGTGATTGCGCTATCGCAGTTGAGTCGTGCGGTGGAAACTCGTGGAGGAACGAAGCGTCCGCAACTCTCTGACCTTCGCGAGTCGGGGGCCATTGAACAAGATGCGGATATGGTCACCTTCATCTATCGTCCTGAATACTACCAGATTATGGAAGATGAAGAAGGCAATTCGCTCAAAGGCAAAGCCGAAGTCATCATCGCCAAACACCGTAACGGCGCACTCGGTACAGTTGATTTGCGCTTTACAGGCGAGACGGCAAAATTCAGCGATTGGGGCGATGGTTTTGAGTCTTTTCCGACTTCCAATGATGGTTTTGAAAGCCCCGCAGCCAATATCATCGTGCGTCCTTCGCGTATGAATGATGATTTTGAGGATGTTCCTTTTTAATAAATTGACGAATTGATGAGTTGTTGAGTTGACGACGCATCAATTCAAAATAAGGCATCAACTCGACGATTCATCAACTCATGAAGAAAGCAGTTATAGATTTAGGCACAAATACGTTCCATTTGCTCATTGTAGAAGATGGAGCTAATGGTCATTTAAAGGAAATTTACCGCAAACGCATCTTTGTACAACTTGCCGAAGAAAGCATTACACGCATCGGTGCAGGTGCATTTGAGCGTGGACTTACTGCTTTGCGCGAATATCGCGAAGCCCTTGATAAACATGGAGTTAGCAATGTCCGAGCCTTCGGAACGGCTGCCTTGCGGCGTGCGGAAAACAGCGCAGCATTTCGCGCAGCGATAAAAAAAGAAACAGAAATTGAGGTGGAAGTCATAGGCGGAGATGAGGAAGCACGATTGATTACGGAAGGTGTGCGATTGGCGATTCCGATGAATGAAAAGCCTGTCTTGATAATGGACATCGGTGGCGGTAGTGTCGAGTTTATTATCGCCAATAATCAAGAAGTTTTTTGGGCGCAAAGTTTCCCCGTTGGTGTGGCGGTCTTGTTCAATGATTTTCACAAAAATGAACCTATCACCGCACAAGAAATTACGAATATTCGTCGGTTTTTGGATGCAACATTAGCTCCGCTAAAAATAGCTTTACGCACGCATGATGTGGACGCGCTTGTGGGGGCTTCGGGTACTTTTGATGTATTGGAAGCGATGTTGGTGGAAGTGAAACCGCACCCGCTACATGCTATTTTAGATACGAAAGATTTTTATCCGATTTATGAAAAAATCGTTAGCGAAGATTTAGAAAAACGCCTGAAAATCAACAAATTACCTGCCCAACGCGCTCAACTTATCGTGGTAGCATTAGTATTGATTCATTATGTATTGGATTTGATTGAAGTGGAGAAAATCGTCGTGTCGATGTATGCAATGAAGGAGGGAATGTTGGCGACGAGTTGACGAATTGACGAGTTGTTGAATTGACGAGTTGTTGAAATACACATTACGACAACTCAACAACTCAACAACCCAACAACTCAAAAATAACTCTTCTTCTTCGCGTCTTTATATTTTTTAGGCAATTCGAGTAACTCATTTTTTTGTTTTTTCTTGATTTCGCTAGCTTGTGTGTGTATGAATGTGGTCGGGTTGTCGGGTGTACTTTCCTTAATTTCCAAAGCGCAAACTTCTAAGGGCAATTGCCACATTCCGGTGACGACATTCGCGGAGAGGGGTAAGTCATCTGTGACGTACATTTCATATTTTTTTTCGGTAATCAATTCATCGTCGGCATTTTTTCTGCCTTGTATAATTTCAATTTTATAACAAGTATAACCGAGAATATTTTTCTTATCTCTCAAAAAAGTATCTACTTCAAATACTAAAGTCGAATCCACAAATCCGCTGACAAGTTGCGTTTCTGAATAAGTCGGTTTATCATCATAGGACATATAATAGGTCGTCTTTTTTTTCGCCGAAGGCGCAATCAAAACAAACTCATCTTCAGACATTTTATTGGTATTTCTATCCAATCGAATGAGGCTGTCGCCCACATAGTAATCACGAATTTGCTCGCCGTAGGTTTGGCTGGCAGATTTGCCGAGTTTGTCTATCTGTGTTTTGAAAATTGTACCGGCATCGGGTTTGTCAAGTTTGGGTTCTTCATATTCCGGTTCTTCGGTTTGGATTGAGCCGAGTATACCCCGCACATCTGCTTTTACATTGACGGTATATCGGAGGTGTACTATGTTCTTTTGTGCCAACATATTTCCGCAGAATCCTAAAAAAAGAATAAAAAATGTTAATTTTTTAAAGTGTTGTCGTGTTGTTGTATTATTGTGTTGTCGTGTTGTCATATAAATTTCATAAAGTGTTTAAAAACAGCATTTTAGCTATAAAAATTATATCTACTAATTTACATGACAAATAGCGAACCAAAGTTATTTTGAGTGAAAAAAATTCCCGCCAAAAAATATTTTTTCACTTTTATGGAACTGATTAGAGAAAAATTGCGTTGCTTTATTTAGATTGATTAAAAATAAGAATTGAGTTTTAACTCCAAGTCATAAACCTTCCTGATTCTTTTATACGTAAATCATAAATTTTTCATAAAAACAATAAAAAAGAACAATTTTGTTTTAATTTTGAAACAATTTGTTTTATATTTGTAAACCGAGCGAGTTATGAGTTTTCGAGTTGCGGCTTACGAGTTAGGGTTTAAGTTTTTGCTCTGCAAAAATAACTCATAACCCGAAAACCCGTAACTCGCAGCCCCCTAGCCCAATTACCCGCAACATTTAAATTTAGTAAAAATGAGAATAACATTAACAGATGCCTTAGACCGAATGAAACAATACGTGAATTTGATATGGTTCAAAGTGGCTTTTTTGGTCATTTTGGCTGTGGTATTGAGCCGTAAAGACATCAGTTTTACATTCAACTTTAATGCAGGCGACGAAACTGCTACGACGAGCAGTGCGCCTATTGCGGTCAAAAAGACAGCACCACTTCCTGCTAGCACACATCAAGAGATGAATATGTTTGCGGATATAATTCCCCGGCGTGCGCCCGCCACCGTGCGGCACCGCACACCGGAGGAGTTGGCGAAACTAAAGCGGCAGCGAACCTATGTTGACAGATTTGCGGCAGTGGCGGTGTCGGAAATGAAAAAATACGGCGTACCTGCCAGCATCACATTGGCGCAAGGGCTGATAGAAACCAATGCCGGTTCAAGTACTTTGGCGATGAAGCATAACAACCATTTTGGTATCAAGTGCTTTTCCAAAAAATGCGGAAAAGGACATTGTATAAATTTTTCGGACAATACGCATAAGGATTTTTTCGTGCGCTACGAAACCGCTTGGACGAGCTACCGCGCTCATAGTGAGTTTCTTACAGGCAAACGCTATCGTCATTTGCACGACTTGGGCAGAGACTACAAAGCATGGGCGCGAGGCTTGAAGGAAGCCGGCTATGCTACCGACCCTCGTTATGCCGACAAATTAATCAAGGTAATTGAGGACTTAGAATTGTATAAATATGATTAATAGTATCGAGTAGCGAGTAGCGAGTGGAATAGCCAAAGATTATCTTGCTATTTACTCACTCGCAACTCGTCACTCGCAAACTCGATACTCACTATCCACTTTACTATGACAAACTCTGCACATCTGTGCCTCTTATATTTGTGTATTCTTCTGCTGATAGTTTTGACTTTCTATTTGATTAGAAATTTTCTAAACTTTCGGCAGAAAATTATCGGCAAGCGCAATTATCCGCTTGTCAAGGCATTTAGTGTGCTGATTATCGCATTTACACTCCAAAATGGACTGGGCGAAGTCTTGCTACCCGTAGCCATGGATTTGATGGGTTACGAAAATTATACGTATTCGAGCAATTCCAATGAATCTATCGTTTTTTATTTGGTGGTAGGAACTGTGGCGATTGCCTATATTTTTATGATAAAAGGAGATAAGTAATGGGGTATTAGTTCATAGTTGATAGTTCATAGTTTTTTACAATTCGTTGACTGGCAACTATGAACTATGAACCATGAACTGACAACTAATAATTAGTTCAACTTCAATTTTGCAAATTTCAGCATAATTCGCTTCTCGCCTGCATCGTCAAATTTCACTGTCAGTACTTCGTTGCCTTTTGCACCTTCGATGCGTTGTATTGCGCCCTTTCCAAATCGAAAATGTTCAATTTGTTGTCCTACGCTCAAATCGCCTGCTTTGGCGGCTTTGAACGACGGGTCGCTTGAAGCCGCCGGAGTTCTGCGTGATTTTTGTGCTATGCCGTATTTGCTCGCGCCACTTACGCCCGAACGCCCGGCATCCGACGATTTGCTGAATGGCACTGCTATATCCATATTTTCTCTCGAAATTTCATCCAAAAAACGGCTCGAATCATTGTAGCGCACCTGTCCGAAACGGTAACGACTTTTGGCAAACGAAAGCGTCAGAAAACGCTCCGCACGAGTAATTGCCACATAGAACAGACGGCGTTCTTCGTCCATTTCATCCACCGTATTTTTCGACATAAATGAGGGAAACAAATCCTCTTCCAAACCCACTACAAACACTGATGGAAATTCCAAACCCTTTGCCGCATGTACCGACATCAGCGTGACCTTATCATCCGATTTGTCATCGGCATCTTGGTCGGTCAGCAGGGCGATGCTTTGGAGATAAGTTGCAAGGCTTTTATCTTCATCTTCAATGGGTTCGGCATCTGTAAAAATCTTTATACCATCGAGTAACCCCTGTAAATTTTCCATCCGGTTCATGCCTTCGATGGTCTTATCTTCGCCGTACATTTTCAACAAACCCGACTCTGCACCTGCTATTTTTGCCAAGTCATAAGCGTCTTTTGTGTTTTGTTGTTTTTGGAATTTATGAATCATTTTTACAAACTTTTTTATCGCATTGGAGGCGCGTGCCGGAAAGGGATAATTATCAATATTTTCGACTACCGCCCACATCGGCAGGTCTTCCGCATCTGCCAATTTGCTGATTTTATCTATGGTCGCTTTTCCGATAGCACGTTTCGGCAAATTAATCACCCGACGCAAAGCTTCTTCATCATTCCGGTTGACAATCAGGCGCAAATAAGCCAACAAATCTTTAATCTCCTTGCGCTGATAAAAGGACAAACCGCCATAGACCCGATACGCAATTCGCAAACTCCGCAGGGACTCCTCAAATGCCCGCGACTGTGCATTGGTTCGGTACAAAATTGCAATGTCTTTATTTTGTAAATGATAACGTGTTTTTTGTTCTAAAATCAAATCCGAAACACGCTTGCCTTCTTCGCTGTCCGTTACCGTTTGCAGCACTTTTATCGGTTCGCCCTTGCCTTTATCTGTCCAAATTTTCTTCTGGATTTGGCGATTATTATTCATAATCACCTCATTAGCTGCCTGTACAATATGATGTGTAGAGCGATAATTTTGCTCCAATTTAAAAATCTTCGCCTTCTTATAATCCTTCTGAAAATTCAGAATATTCTCAATCGTGGCACCGCGAAAAGCATAAATACTTTGAGCATCATCGCCTACGATACACACATTATGCGGACTACCTTGATAGTTCACTAATTTGCGTACAATTTGATATTGCAAAAAGTTCGTATCCTGAAACTCATCTACCAATAAATACCTGAATTTATCGTGATACTTCTTAATAATGTCATTCGGATTTTTGTGCAACAAAATAAACATTTGATACAACAAATCATCAAAATCCATCGCCCCTGCACGCCTGCAACGCGCCATATATGCTTTATATATTTTCTGAAAATGCGGCTGTCGGCGTTGGTGGTCTTCCTGCACCAATTCATGATTATCTACATATGCTTTTGGCGAAATAAGATTGTATTTACAAGAAGAAATCCGCGCCCGAACTCCATTGACGGAGTAGACTTTCGGTTCAAGATTATTTTCACGAATGATATTACTCAAAACGCTCTTAGTATCTTGTGTATCGTAGATTGTGAAGTTCGACGGATAACCAATCAACTCCGCTTCATACCTCAAAATACGCGCAAAAATCGAGTGAAACGTACCCGCCCACACCGAACTTGCCACACCACCGCCAATCGTATTATTAATACGTTCCTTCATCTCCCGTGCTGCTTTATTCGTAAATGTGAGGGCAAGAATATTCCAAGGCTTCACCCCCTTTTCGATGAGGTGTGCGATGCGGTAGGTGAGTACCCGCGTTTTGCCCGACCCCGGACCGGCAATTACCATCACAGGTCCTTCGGTAGTCGTAACAGCCTGACGCTGAATATCATTAAGTTGGTTTAAGTAAGTGTTGTCCATCGTGCTTCGATTTAGTCCCTCAAATGTATAAAAAACTTAACTAATTTGCGTATAAATTTCCATTTTTTTCAAAAAAAACATAATACAATGCCGTCAGCTTGCGTTTTCGTAGCACTAAATTGCCTATGCGAGTGCAGGAGGTGCAAGCCGGAGACATTGTGCTAGATATTAAATTTAAACTTGTTCTTATACTGTGAACGGCATAAATTTCGGAAACCTGTAATGACTGCTTTACAAGCTGACCGCGAATACCGTACCGACGACTTTAGCCGTCGCGTGAAATGAAAATATATTTATAAATAATTGAATTTTAATAGTTTAAAAATTAAAGTGAAATTTATCTGACGGCTAAAGTCGTCA
>CALCMV010000101.1 GCA_937967535.1 uncultured Saprospiraceae bacterium | reverse complement strand
TTGAAAATGTCTGACGAGTTTTAGCCCAAATTCGGAGAAAATATTCCATTCTAAACACGAATACATTATTATTTTTTAAAATATACTATCGTCAAGTTAATTTAAAATTCGTAAAATATTGATAATCAAGAATATTAGTGGGTACAAAAACGAATCGCACCCTCCTGACAGCTATATGGAATTTTAAATTTCTGACTATCAACATAATTTGAATAAATAGATTTTATAATTAATTAAAAATAATAATTTATAATCGATTTATCTATAAAACTATGAACTATCAACTATCAACTACCAACTATCAACTACTTAATACCAATTCATTTGATGGCGCACTGCCGAGCTGCACAAAAGGTAAATTTTGCGCCCGTCGTTTACTCGTATGCGCTCCTCTACGACGAGCGATGCAGACGAATTTTTAATTTTTGCAAATAATTTGGTGTAATAAACATACGCCAAATAAACGCCCAATCGCGCACTTTTGGGTAGTTGGGTAATGCCTATGTACGCATGGTCAAAATCTGCCTTGATGTCTGCCTCAATTTCTGCCTTCGTCATATTATCGAATGATTTGAAATCAACTCCCGGAAAATATACCCGACCACGTTCTTGAAAATCGCTTTTCATATCACGCAGGAAATTGATTTTCTGAAACGCCGAGCCTAAACTACAAGCATAAGGCTTCAATCGCTCATACTCTGCATCGTCTCCTTTGCAAAATACCTTCAAACACATCAAGCCGACCACTTCTGCCGAGCCGTAAATATACGTTTTATACAGACTATCATTGTACAAATTATAATCTAAATCCATCGCCATGCTATCCAAAAACGGGTCAATCAAGTCTCGTCCAATACCATATTCACGGCATACCTTTTGGAAAGTATGTAGCACAGGATTCAGACTAATTCCTTGCTCAATAGCTTCATACGTATCTGCCCGAAACTTATCTAACAAGTCCTTTTTCGGATAATCATGAAACGTATCTACTATCTCATCCGCAAATCGAACGAAGCCATACACTGCATAAATCGGCGCACGAAGTTCTTTTGAAAAAACACGGATGCCCATCGAAAACGATGTGCTATATCGCTTGGTTATCAACTCACTACACTCACCACAAGTGTCGTCGTACAATTTCATGTGAAGCATAGACGAATTTTGAATGAATGAATTTTGAATGAATGAATAATTTTTCCCTTCTTTCAAATCATCCGAATTAAATGTACAATTGTTTTATTTTAATATCTTGGCGACAGGCTAAAGACTGACCTCAAGCTATATTGCAAACTCTTTTTTGACCTCTCCCGCCACTACTTGACCGGAAATTAATGAAGGTGGCACACCCGGTCCGGGTGTGGTCAATTGTCCTGTGAAGTATAGGTTTTTGACCTTGCTGCTTTTCATGCTTGGTTTCAAAAGGGCGGTTTGTCGAAGGGTATTTGCCAAGCCGTAAGCATTGCCTTTGTAGGCGTGATAATCTGCTTCAAAATCGCGGTGTGCATAGCTGCGTTTGTACACAATCGCATCACGAATGTTTTGCCCGGTCAAATCTTCTAAGCGGCTCATTATCAGTTCGTAATAATGCTCGCGCATAGTTTCTGTATCTTCCAGATTGGGTGCAAGAGGAAGGAGTAAAAACAGATTTTCGTATCCTCCGGGCGCAGCCGAAGGGTCGGTTTTTGAGGTACAACAAGCATAAAATAGCGGCTTTTCGGGATAAGCCGGTTTCTCATAAATATCAATAGCGTGTTGCTTAAAATCTTCGTCAAAAAATAAATTATGATGCAGCAGATTATCCAATTTTTTATTGACCCCCAAATAAAATAATAAAGATGAAGGTGCCATCACACGCTTGTCCCAATATTGCTCATCGTACATGCGTGCGTGGGGTTCGAGCAGGTCTTGTTCCATGTGATGATAATCGCCTCCGGCAATGATAATTTCAGCATCATATTCGCCTTTTTCTGTATATACCTTTTTCGCAGAACCATTGGGTACAAATATCTGCTTGACCTCCTCACCCAAGCGAATTTTCACGCCCAATTCTTTGGCAAGACTGACCATTCCTTCAATAATTTTGTGCATACCGCCCATCGGATACCAAGTGCCAAGCGCAAGGTCGGCGTAGTTCATCAGGCTATACATCGCGGGTGTTTTTTCGGGTGTCGCGCCCAGAAAAAGCACCGGAAACTCCAGTAATTCAATGAGTTGTGGGTGCTTAAATAATTTGCGGACATGTGCCGACATCGAACTGAACATCTGGATGCGAAAGAGTGATTTGAGTACACGCATATCTGCAAATTCCATGATAGAGCGTCCGGGTTTGTACACAAACTCGTTGATGCCTACTTGGTATTTGTATTCCGCTTCGCGGAGAAATTTATCGAGATTTTTACTGCTGCCGGGTTCATATTGTTCAAATAGTTGGTAGAGTGCTTTGCGCTTTGCAGGAACATTCATGATGTCATCTTTCCCAAAGAAAATACAATATCCGGGGTCGAGTCGTACTAAATCGTAATAATCGGAGACTTTCTTGCCAAATTCCGAAAAATACTTTTCAAAAACATCCGGCATCCAATACCAACTCGGTCCCATATCAAAGGTAAAGCCCTCTGCTTCAAACTTTCGCGCACGTCCGCCCGGCACATTGTTCTTTTCCAAGATAGTAACTTCATAACCATCCCTTGCCAGAAAAGACGCAGCCGATAAACCCGCAAAACCTGCTCCTATAACGATGACTTTCTTTGACATTTACTTTAATAATTTTGAATACATAAATTTTAAATGGATGAATTTATCATTTTTAAATTAAAAATAATAATAATTTCTAAATATTTTAATGTAGTGATTATCAATAATATTTGAAATATTCAAAATTCATTCATTCAAAATTTAACATTAAACCTAAGCTATAAAATGTTAAAAAAACAATAAGCAGGCTTTTTTGTTTAACAATTTGTCAAAAAAATTAAACAAAACATTTTTTTACGTTTTGTGTCCATCTTTTTTCATAAATTATTTGTATTTGTGGCATAGAAAGTAATACATTTGTAATAGTAATTTAATTGTTAACCCCTCACTCACTTCGATATCCACCATTCACTCTATTTTTGCCATACTAACAAGATTTGTATACTCATACAAGTAATAAGTGTATTATTAAATTAAATAAGTCAGAATTCCAATGTGGTTTTAATCCATTGTATCAGTTTGAAAAACAAAGGCTTAAAGCTCACTTGGAAAGTCAGAGTATGTCTAATAAAAACATCAAGAAATTTAATTTACATATACTCACTCATATTTTGCCAATCAAATTTCATTAAAGAACTCTGTCTTTATAGAGTCCTCCAAATGTTTCCTTGTACTTGGGGAACATAAGTCCGCTTTTATAGCGGACTTTTTTTGTTTGCGGAATGTTCTTAAATTTGCTGTATGAAAAATTGGATTGTGCTTACTATCGTTTTGTTATTTTTTGCGGCATGTTCGCCTAAGACATCTACCACACTCAATGACCGTCAACCTCAATGGGAAAAAACTCCTGTTGAAGTTCCTGTCGAAGTTTCGGAGGAAAAAACAGAGGAGATACCGAAGGAACCTGTCAAACAAGGTCAATTTGAAAAAAATACAATACCAGCCGTACCTATCATGGTCGTGGGTTTGAAGCGTGAGACTTGTTACGGAAAATGTCCTGCATTTGAATTGAAGCTATATAATGACGGAACTATAAAATATTATGGAAAATCAAATGTACAAAATATAGGTTATTTCATAGCCCATGCCGGAAAAGAAACGATAGTGGACATTCAAACGAGAGCAGAAATGATCGGCTACTTCGGATTAAATAGTCAATATCCGGCATCCGGCAAACCGCAAATTTATGATATGCCACAAACGACTACTTTCGTTAAAATTGACAATAGAGAACATCGTATTAGCAATCGTCACGACAGTCCGCCTGCTTTATTTAAATTTGAAAATTATATCGAATCTTTGATTGAAAATTTGAATTGGCAGCCCATAACATATGAGGATTTTTAAAATTTCAAGTACCCAATTCCAAAACGAAAACCTTGGGATTTGGGATTTGGGATTTGGAATTTCACCTCGTGCTATCTGCAATCCATTTCTCATAAGCAGTATTTGCTTCCACTTCCCATTTAACGATACAAGGCACTTCATATGGGTGAATACGTTCCACTTCCTCACAAACCTTTTCCCACAAGTCATTTCGTGTTTTTACGATACTGACAAATTCATCTTCTCGCGCCACTGCCCCCTGCCACCAATAGGCACTTTTTATGGGGAAAATATTGGCACAAGCTACTAATTTCTGTTCAATCAAATGATTCGTGACTTCCGTTGCCACTTTTTCTGAAGGATGTGTGATGTAGATAACGAGAAACATAATTTCAAAATTTATACAAAAATCCAATTATCGTTTTGCAAAAAATGACACGCATTTTACACTATTCTAATACGTATTTAATGTAAAAATGGTGTCATGTATTAATATTACAGCAATAACCGCAAAAAAATCAAATCTATGAACCATCTTTGTTGGAAATGAGTAGATGAGTAAATGTCTTCACGCACATTCATCATTGAAGCATAATTACATTCAATATTTACTCATTTATTCCTCTATTCATTTACTCATTTTTCAAACAAACACTACTCACTCAACACATACAAAATGAAAAGACTACTACTCACTGTCAGAAAACTACTAATCAATAAAACACCACTAATTATTGCTATTTTATGCTGTTTTGCTCACTTTGCAATCGCACAAACTACCACTTGTTTTAGCATCTCCGGCGAAGCAGAAGAAGCTGTTAATAACGGAAATGTCAACCTCTCAAGTAGCGATTTGGAGCTTGGAGCAGATACGGAGTTTGGCACACCCGGACTACAAATAACAGGGCTTCGTTACGCTGGTTTTAGTCTACCCATGAACGCAACTATCACCAATGCCGATATTCAATTTGTTGCTGATGAAACGTCCAGTGCAACGTGTGATTTAACCATAGCAGGCGAATCAACAGGAGATGCCCTCCCTTACAGCACTACCAACTCTAACATAAGCAATCGAAGCCAGACCACCGCCTTTATCAATTGGCAAGTTCAACCATGGGCTACAAGCGCATCAGGCAATGCTCAAAAAACGCCTGATATAAGCAATATTATCAACGAAATTATCGCTCATACTGACTATAATAATGACAATGCGATTTCATTTATTATCTCAGGTACAGGAACGCGAACTGCCGAAAATTCACCCATTAATTTATGCGTGACTTACTTCGTTTGTGGTGATGAAGCTACGGCTTGTGATGATGGGATGATTTGTACGCTAAACGATGTGTGGGATGATGATTGCAATTGTGTAGGCACGCCCGATACTGATACTGACAACGATGGTGTTTGTGATGCTGAGGATAATTGTCCGGGTTGGGATAATGCGCTGATAGGAACACCTTGCGACGACGGCGACCCCGAAACGCTAAACGATGCATGGCAAACCGACTGCACCTGTCAAGGAGGAGGCGAAGTCATCATTAATGAATTTTCAGCAGCAAATCTCGACACCAATACCGATAATTACGGTGAATATGAAGATTGGATAGAACTCTATAATAACAATTCTGTGCCTTTCGATTTATCAGGTTATCATTTGAGTGATAATACGAATAACCCAACCAAATGGGCATTTCCCGCAGGTACAACTATTGGTGCTAATGACCACTTGCTAATTTGGTGTTCGAATCGTGATGAAGTCGTTGGAAATAACATTCATGCAGGATTCAAAATCACCCAAACCAAAGCAGGTGAAGAAGTTGTTTTTGCTGACCCAATGGGTAATATTTTGGATAGCAACAACATGGACATTCCCAACCAACGCGGTCATTCATGGGGACGCACAATAGACGGCGGTAATGAGTGGGGCATCCTGCTCAATCCAACACCCAATAATACCAATACCAATGTAAAACTCCCTTACGCCTCCAAGCCCGTACTCACACCCGAAGCCGGATTTTATACCGGAAGTGTTGAAGTTATTATAGAATCTCCCGATGAGAATGTAACGATTTATTATACGACAGATGGCTACCCGCCAAGCGCGAGTTCGACGATGTATACGGGACCCTTTACACTCACTTCTACGAGTGTAGTGAAAGCCATTGCCATCAGTGATAATGACGATATTCCGCCGAGTTTTGTGGATTTTCATACCTATTTTGTCAATGATAATCATACCGTAAAAGTCATTTCGATTGCAGGAGATGAAGTGGACGATTTGTTGAATGGCGCAGGTTTTGGTGGCTATCCCGGTAGTGAAGCTGTAAACTTTCCCGGTTCATTAGAATTATTTGACGATGATGGTGACCGCGTAGCCGATGCCACAGGTGAAATGAACAAACACGGCAATGACTCATGGGCATACGACCAACGTGGTATTGACTTTATTGCACGCGACCAATTTGGGGATGATCATGCGGTGAAAAATGAAATTTTTGACATGTTCAATACCACCAATCGCGACAAATTTCAACGCCTGATTCTCAAGGCTGGTTCCAATGACAATTATTCCTTCGAAGAGGGTGGCGCACACATCCGCGATGCCTATGTACATACGCTTTGCCAATTGGCAGATATGGAATTGGACGAGCGTTCTTACGAACCTTGTGTCTTGTATGTCAATGGCGATTACTGGGGAATGTATGAAATTCGGGAGAAAGTAGACGATAATGATTTCACCAAATATTATTATGACCAAGGACGCAGCGATATACAATTTATCAAAACATGGGGTGCTACTTGGGCAGAATATGGCGGCAATGATGCCCTCAACGACTGGAATCAATTACACAGCTTTATTCTCAATAATGATATGACCGACCCCTCGAATTATGAGTTAGTAGAGAAACAATTGAACATACAAAGTCTGGTTGATTACATCATCATCAATACGCATGTGGTGTCTAAGGATTGGCTCAATTGGAATACTGCATGGTGGCGCGGACTTGATATGGAAGCGAACCCCGATGCCTTCAAATGGCGATATGCCATGTGGGATTTGGATGCTACATTCGGACATTACATCAACTACACCGGCGTTCCTGATGAATCACCCACAGCCGACCCTTGCGACAATGAATCCCCCGAAATCGACGACCCCCAAGGACATACCGAGATGCTTTCTGCATTGCTCGAAAATGAAACATTCCATGCACTATATATCAATCGTTATG
This sequence comes from uncultured Saprospiraceae bacterium, assembly GCA_937967535.1. GTDB lineage: Bacteria > Bacteroidota > Bacteroidia > Chitinophagales > Saprospiraceae > JAHDEO01. The sequence goes on along the minus strand of CALCMV010000101.1, from coordinate 2,737 downwards.
CAGATTTGAACAACACTTATTTTACCTGCGATTATATGATTGATTTGCTCGACCAAATGATAGACCGCATAGCACCGGAAATGCCACGACAGATTTCGCGTTGGGGCGGCAGTATGAATGGCTGGATGAATAATGTGCAAGAACTAAAAGATTTTATCAATACAAGATGCACCATTATCAATGATGGTATTGAAGATTGTTATGAGGTAGAAGGACCGTATAATCTAACCGTTATCGTGGAGCCTTCCGGCGCAGGTGATGTACAGGTCAATACGCTCATTCCCCTCTCCTACCCTTATCAGGCTGAGTACTTTGCGGGTGTACCGTTGAGCCTCGAAGCTCTCCCGGAGGGGTTCAATACATTTATTAATTGGGAACCACTCAATTCTGCATTAACACCAAATAATACGGATGCTAATGTAAGTTTTGAAATGACCGAACTCGGCGATACGATTATTGCATATTTTGAAGTATTTGAATGTCCGCCAATTAGTATCACACCGGCGAATATCATGCCTGCCGGATGTGCGGGAGGTGGCAGTGCAAGCGTCATCGTCATGGGTGGTGCAGGCGGACCATACGAATATCAATGGGATGAAAATGCAAACGAACAAAGCTCCCTCACAGCAGAAGATTTACCCGCCGGAGATTACACAATTACCGCGACAGATGTAGCAGGTTGTGAAGAAATGCTGACGGTGACAGTTCCCGCTACGGACGGTGCTTTGGCAGTCGAAATAGTGACTTCAGATGCCCTTTGCGGCAGTCCGAACGGAGCAGCAGAAATCACACCTACAAGCGGAACCGCACCTTTCACTTACGAATGGAGCAATGCTACAATTCCGGCTGTTCCCAACCCAAGTCTCCCATCCGGCGATTATTCCGTAACCATAACGGATGCAATGGATTGTGAAACAATTCAAAATATTACGATAGGCAGTACGAGCAATTTAGAGATAGATGTCGAAGAAAATGACCTTATGTGTTTCGGCACCAATGATGGTATGGCGAGCGTCACTACGCCCGGTGATTTTACTTATGAATGGAGTAATAATTCAACAGATGCCTCCATTTCAAATTTAACAGCAGGTACATACACAGTCACGGTCACGCAAAATGGTTGTGAGACTGTCGAAACGGTAGTTATCAACCAGCCGGATGCTATGGAAGTGGATTTGAATATCAATGAAAGTGCCTGTAGTAGTAGCGGTTCGTCTGCTACAGCACTAGGTTCAGGAGGCACAGTACCTTATACATACCTTTGGACGACAGGTGACAATACGCCTACTATCGGCGGACTGGATAATGGTACTTACTCGGTTACAGTTGTTGACGTGAATGGCTGTACTGCTTTCCAAAGTTTCACGATTAATGCAGAAAGTAATGCACCAAGTTTGATTACCTCTCAAAGTAATATCAGTTGCAACGGTGATACGGATGGTTCAATTGATTTAAGTATCAATAATGGTATGCCGCCGTTCAATTATAGTTGGAATAATGGAGAAACTAGCGAAGACCTCAATAATCTTCCTCCCGGCAATTACACTGTGGTGGTTACAGACAGTAATGATTGTATAGCAGTTACAACGGTAACTATCAGCGAACCCAATGCGATGACCTTAATACCGGAAAGTATGCCTTCTTCCGGCAATAATGGTTGGGCAGCTATCAATGTCAACGGCGGTACGCCACCTTACACTTATCAATGGAGTGACGGACAAAACACTCAAATTGCCACCGGGCTTGCTCCCGGCAATTATACCGTCATGGTAACGGATGCGAATAATTGCACCACTTCGGACAGTGTATTAGTAGACCAATTCACTAACATCATCAATCTTGAATATCTCGCCAATTTCGATATTTATCCAAATCCATCTGACGGTGAATTTGTGATTGATGTGAAATTCGACATTACACAAGAAGCGGACATTTCAATTTTCAGCACCTTGGGGCAACGTATATGGCAAAGCACCGACAAGCAAAGTCACTTTCTAAAGCCCGTCAATATTCGAGATGCGGCTGCGGGTACGTATTTCGTGCGTGTGCAGACTGAGAAGGGGCAGGCGGTTAGGCAGATTGTATTGAAGTAGCGTTTTAGAAAATATTTTTGGATTCCCTCAAGTAGTTTTATACTTTTTTAAGTTAAGAAGTTTAGTTGCTTGAGGGATTTTTTTATAAATTATGTCATTTTATAATGTATTTAAACATAATTCAAAATTGAAAACTGCCACAAAGATACAAAGTATAAATTGCTGATAAGCATGAAAATTCTTTGTGCCTTTAGAGCATGTTTGGAGGCTAGCCGTTTAAGTTTGCTTGCGGGATAGTACTCGTCTGACGAAGGTTTTTGTGAAATGTAGTGATTTGTCTCATAAAATATTCGCATTGAATCAAGGGATTCGTCTGACGAGTATTCGCTTTAGGCAAAGTTAAATGGCTAGCCTCCAAACATGCTCTTAGTCTTTGTGGTAAAATTAAAGATGTGCAGTAGTATGTGTTTTGGCTTTTTATATCTGATTGCCCCTAATATTTTACACACTCAAATAGTATCGTCACTTACTAAAATATTCATCTGCAATTTCAATTACGAGTTCTTCTGTGAGTGCTTTATTTAAAAAACATGTGACAAATTCATTTTTGTTAGCTTTTTCTTGGTCAGTTGGATTCATGGATGTGCTCAATACGAAAAGTATAATATTATCAATGATTTGCTTGTCGAGTAAACTATATTGTT
>CALCMV010000100.1 GCA_937967535.1 uncultured Saprospiraceae bacterium | reverse complement strand
GGTCTCGACACTTTTGCACCGGGCAAAAACCTCACGGTCACGCTCAATCATGCGGATGGTACGAAAGATAGCTTTGAAGTGGCACACACCTACTCCGCACCGCAAGTGGAATGGGTGAAAGCGGGGTCAGCTTTGAATAAGATTAGAATTGATGAAGGGGTGGCGTAAGTTGCTTTTTCTCGTTTATGATATGAAGCCGTCTCGCGTTTGTGGGACGGCTTTTTTATGTTCTTAGCGCATCAAGATTGCCTATGGGATGCTTTGTTTTTTTTGCGAAGCGTTCTGCGGTTGTTTTGAGGTCTTGTATGGCTTTGTTGATGTCGTCACTTTGGAGGAGTTCGAGCATTTCTTGGCGCATTTTGAGGTCGTCAAGTGCTCTGACCACTCTCATGGTATCTTTTTTTGAAGAGAAAGCCTCCATATACAATAGTTCCCTGAGCAATTCCAAAGTAGTCTCATTAATTTTGAGCATTTCAAAGATTTGCTTGGATTGCTCTTTTATTTCTGATTGAGTTGGGTTCTCTTTTCTTACTAAAACATTATAATCAAACAAACGCAATCCATTAAAATCAGAAATTTTAATAATTTTTTATGATGTTTTTTCCTTAAATATAATTTGAAATTATTATCTTTACTTTATCGAATTTATATTTTTGTAAATGATTAATTTTTAACACTATAAAGCGTCATATTGAAAATGTTTTACATTCGTACAATAAAACATCTTCTTACTTTATTTAATTAGTATTTCTTCTAAAAAATAGCTTTTTTACTTGTCACAAAAACTCCAAAAACAGTCTACAAGGCTATCAAAAAACCAACTTCTTGCCACTATCAATTACACAATTACAATTGACCTCAAAATTTCATCCAATTCTAACTTATATCCTCCAGACACTCAGGATATTTAATTGGCACCTTGCTTATAACTTAAAATGGAAAAAGGGTTTGCGAAATGACGCAAATCCTTTTTCATTTTATGCCTTCCTTGCACCTATTCCATACTTTGCCCGAACACTACTGAAATTTTAAACACCTTCTTAATCCAAGCCATCCAAGCCTCTCTCAATATCCTCCCAAAGCCACTCTATATCTTCCAATCCCACATAAAATCGAATAAAATCCCAAGGCAAATCAGGATTTTCACGCCCTTCGATATGATACAAACCACACATGGGCAATACCAACGATTCATAGCCACCCCAAGAGACTGCCATCAGAAAACGTTCCAAGCCATTACAGAATTTTTCGACCTGCTCCATATCTTCGACTTTCAATCGAATAGAAAACAAACCACCTACGCCGGACATCTGTTTTCGGGCAAGTTCGTATTGCGGAAAATTAGGAGAAAAAGGAAAATATACCTCCGCTACTTTCGGATGTTCTTCCAATCGTCGAACAAGTTCTACGGCACTATCGTGACTGCGTTGGACGCGTAGCGGGAGCGTCCGCAAACCCCGTATCACAAGCGCAGCATCGTGTGGCGAAATCGTTCCGCCAAGCGTCATCAATTCCGATGCAAACAACTTTTGTATCATCTCCCGCGTACTACAAATCACACCCACAACTACATCGCTATGTCCATTCAGATATTTGGTCGCGGAGTGTACCACGATGTCAATACCATGTTCGACGGGACGCTGAAAGATGGGCGAACAATGGCTATTATCAATAATAGACACCAAGCCATGCTTACGCGCAAGCGCAGCACAAGCCGCAAGGTCTTGCAATTCAAAAGTCTTGGAGTTGGGGCTTTCGAGGTACAGTACGCGGGTGTTGCTTTGGATTGCAGCCGCAATTTCGTCGCTACTCTTCGCATTCACAAAGGTATGCGTGACTCCAAAACGCGCCAAAAACTTCGTCAACAAAGCATGCGTCCAACTATACGGAGCTTGCACGCATACTACATGGTCGCCCGCCTGTACATTCCCGATAACTGCCATCGCTACCGCCGCCGCACCACTGCCCACCACGAGGGCATCTTCCGCGCTTTCCAATGCTGCAATTTTACGGCGTAGTATCTGCACCGTCGGATTATTGCCGCGTGTATATATATGGTGTCCGAGTTCGTCGGTGAGTTTATTGCGAAAATCAGCGATATTGTCAAATACAAAATTACTCGTCTGAATGACGGGTGGTGCTACGGCGTTGAAATATCGCTCGCGTTCTTCGCCTAAATGGGTGAGTATGTCGGATAGCTTGGATTGATTCATTGCTGTATTGCTATATTGTTTTGATGGCTGTATTATTTTTTGTGTAAAAAAACATGCTTTTTGGGTAAAAAATATGTATATTTGAGAAAATTTCACAAATTCTACAAAAATGATAATTGAATTTAGTGTACAAAATTTCAGGTCAATCAAGGATATGCAAACCTTGAGTATGGTGGCTGCTCCGCTTAAATCCAAAAATCCAGAATTGGATAAAGATAATGTTATTCAGGTGAGTGACAAATTATCTTTGCTGAAAAGTGCGGCGATTTATGGGGCGAATGGTACGGGTAAAAGTAATTTTATTAATGCCGTAATGCAAATGCTTTTGATTGTACAGAAATCAATGGAGAATGAGCAGTTACTACAGTTGACATATCAACCTTTTATGATGGATAATGAATCGACTGATTTACCGACCTTTTTTCAAATTCAATTTATTATTAATAAAAAAAAATATCGCTATGGATTTGAATATAATAAAGAACGGATTGTGAGTGAATGGTTATTTGGAATGGCAGAAAAAAATGAAGTCTATTATTTTACGCGAGATTTGGAGGAGATAAAAATTAATGAAAATCAATTCAAAGAAGGAAAAGGATTGGCGGATAAAACCAGTCCGACTAATTTATTTTTGAATGTGACAAATGCCTTTAACGGAGAAATTTCCAAGCAACTCAAAAAATACTTTAACCACGATTTATTTGTTGACTTTAAAAAACGAAAAACAAAAAGAAACCTGACAATCAGTTGGTTAGAAAAACCCTATTTTAAAGAACAAATTATAAAATTATTGAATTTTGCAGATTTAAATGTAAATGATATTCAGGTGGATACACAGTCGAAAGGCGAGGATTTAATTTTCTTTAAAAGAAATATCATTAATGATTCAGGTAAAATAATCGGTTCAAAATTGATGTCAATAGACCACCATGAATCAGACGGAACAAGGAATTTTTTTAATCATATCGGTATCGTTTATTATGCGCTTGTATCAGGGTTTACATTGGTTTTAGATGAATTTGAAGCAAGTCTCCACCCCATTCTCGCCAAAAAAATCGTCGAAATGTTTCATTCACCCAAATTAAATAAAAAAGGCGCACAACTCATCTTTGCCACCCACGATACCAATTTATTAGATGCGAATTTACTCCGCCGCGACCAGATTTTTTTTACCGAAAAAAACAAAAAAAACGAAACGGAATTGTACTCGCTCTACGATTTTAAAGGTGTGAGAAATGATGCCTCTTACGAAAAAGATTATATCAAAGGCAAGTATGGCGCGATTCCATTTGTAGGCGATTTTGAAACACTTTTTGAAGAAGCCGTATGAAACCAATTAAAAAAACAGACCGAAAAAAGGCGTGGGCAAAACGCCAACTCACCACGAAACGTGAACGCCGCGAGCGCAACATTCGCAACCTATTTCGTATCTACTGTGAAGGTGAAAATACCGAACCTGAATACTTCAAAAGTTTTCCTGTAAACACTGAAACAGAGGTCTTTGCAATAGGATTGGGGCGCAGTAAAACGGCATTGGTGGAGAAAGTCATTGAACTATTGGAAGAAGGCAGTTTTTTGAAAGACCAAACCAATTATGATGAAGACAGGCAATTGTGGTGCGTATTTGATTTTGATAAAAATGAGGAAGCGGGAGAACGCGAAGATTTCAATAATGCTATAGAACTCGCACACCGTCACGAACTAAAAGTGGCTTACTCCAATGATGCTTTTGAACTGTGGTTGGTCTTGCATTATCAATTCATAGACAATGCATTGACGCGACACGAATATTATGAAATTCTATCGAAACAAATGACTCTGAATTACGAAAAAGAAGGCAAAACCAAAGCATTTGCCAAATCGCTTTATTGGCTATTACTCGAAAAACAACCCGAAGCTATACGACATGCCATACGATTACACGAACTAAAAAAAGACCAAATTTACTGCGATCAAAATCCATGTACAACGGTGTATGAGTTGGTAAAGGAATTAAATACCTGTACAAAACAGTAAACTTCAGACATAAAAAAACCAAATTTCAGCCCTTTTCAGCGCACAATATAATTTCCCGACAAACAATCCGTTCTATTGACTGTGAAAAAACACGTATATTGCTTACTTTGCACACTTAATTAAAAGCACCAAATAACAAATTCCAAATTCCAAAAGATACTTCGATAGAATGTAAAATATTGGGATTTGGTACTTGGAATTTGATATTTTCAATATTATGGGACTTTTCAACAGATGGTTTGGTAGCGGTAAAACCGAAGAACAACCGGATATACAATTTGGTAGATACAACGATGGTTATATCTCGGAAGAACAAAAGGAATTTTGGAAAAAATCGGTAGCAGAATATGAAGCGAAAAATTACGCCGAATCTTTCGAGACGTTTTTCAAATACCTGCAAGCCAATCGCCAAAACAGCGTCACATACGCAAAGGAAAATGGTAAATTGACCTTTGAATTGTTACAAGGTTCGAAGAAAGTAACAGGCTATGCGGACGACAAGCAATTTGTGGCTTCCACTAAAATTGTGCGTTCCGATAGGCTCAATGTGGGTTTTATGCGCCGATTATTGGAGCATAATTACGCGCTCAATTATGCACGACTTTCGCTAGACGCGGAGGATACTATTTGCATGACTTTTTCCTCTTACCTCATGGATGCTTCTCCTTACAAACTCTATGCAGCACTCAAAGAACTCTCCACGACCGCCGATAAACAAGATGATTTGTTGGCAGATGAATTTGAAATGTTGCACCCGATAGATACGGGGCATGTCATCGAATTGCCGGAAGCAGAAAAAACCATCAAATACAAATATATCAAAAAATGGACAGACGAAGCCTTCGCCCGTATTGACGAACTTGACCCAAATAAATTTAAAATCGGTATCAATTATTTGCTCCTGTTTTTGGTGTATAAAATGGATTATCTCGTTGTACCCGAAGGGGTTATGACGGAGACAATGGAGAAAGCACACCACACATTTTTTTCTGCCGACGGGCGTTCGCCGCAAGATAAGGCACAGGCTGTGATGAAATCCATCAAAGAAATGATGGAGCGTCCCGAAGCCGAATTTCACAAAGAAATGTACCGCGTTCCTGCCACATTTTCCATCACTGCACCCGCCGAACATAGCCAACTTGCTGCCATGATTGAGGCAGAAATGCCGGCGATGGATTATTATTTGCAAAACAGCTACATGGATTTGGCAAGGGCAATTCCGGGTTTTGTCGTGGGGCATTTTCTGTTTTATTTTCACGTACCGCAGCCCGACCGCGAGTACCTTCACCTACTACTCGAAATCCTCGAATCCGACTACTTCAAAGAACTCGGATTTACGGATATTCCTTACGATAGCAGCACCCAAAAATTTGATAAATCAGTCATCAAAAACGAAATTCAGGCAATTGCCAAGAGTCACAGAGAACATTTCCCAAAACTCGCCCCCAATATCGGAAAATTAAAATATGATAACCTCCCCGAATTTGCGCGTTCTTTCTTATTCATGGTCAAAGAATTGGATTTAACGCCTAAAGAACAATGAGTGAATGTTTTCAATGCTACAATGCTGAAATGCTACAATGCGATAATGCGAAGAAATATTGTAGCATTATCGCATTGACGCATTTCAGCATTGAGAAAATTCACTCATTGATATTATAGCATTTCATCATTCAAGCATTGTAGCATTATTTTCCCATGAGAGAAATAATAGATAAATATAAAGACATCGTTGTGCAGATAGCCACGCCACTGAGTACAGGGACGGGCTTTTATTTGGCAGAACACGATTTGATAGTCACCAACGAACATGTAGTACGTGGCAGCAAAGAAGTAGTGATAGATGGTAATGCGGTGGACAAATCGCTCACCAATGTCTTATTTGTAGACCCCGTACATGATTTGGCATTTTTGGCAATACCGGACAAACACGAAATGAAAAGCACCGGACTCGCTGCCGAAAAAGTGACCGACGGCGACCCCGTTATCGCTATCGGGCATCCGATGGGCTTGAAATATACGACTACGCAGGGCATTGTCTCCAATGCTTCCCGACATATCGAACACGCAGATTTGAATTATATCCAAATTGATGCGGCTATCAACCCCGGCAATAGCGGCGGTCCTTTGGTCAATGATAAAGGTGAGGTCATCGGGGTCAATACCTTTATTTTTAGAGATAGTAATAATTTGGGCTTTGCTTTGCCCTCCAATTATCTTGATGAAGTACTCAAAGAATACAAAGAAAATCATGGCAAAAAAGGCGGACGTTGTACTTCCTGTTCCAATTTGGTCTTTGAAGATACGGTAGATGAGGGCTACTGCCCCCACTGCGGCGCAAAAATCAAACTCATCACCGACCTCGACGATTACAAACCAACAGGTATCCCGCACATCGTCGAAAATATCGTCAAAAATGCCGGACACGATGTACGCCTTTCGCGTCGCGGACCCAATTTTTGGGAAATCGAACAAGGCAGTGCCAAAATCCGCATCGCATATAATGCGAAAAACGGCTTGCTTTTTGGCGATGCCGTTCTCTGCAAATTGCCCAAGAAAAATATCAAGGATGTATACGAGTACCTCTTGCGCCAAAACCACAGCATCGAAAACATGGGCTTTAGCATCAATAAGCAAAACATCATCCTTTCCCTGCTGATTTATGACCGCTATCTCAATGAAGAAACAGGACAAAAACTCTTCAAAGATTTATTTGATAAAGCTGACCACTACGACGATATTTTGGTAGACCAATATGGCGCACGCTGGCATGAGGAAGAAGATTAAAGCTTTCTTCGCGCCGTTATTTTTTCCTTAGACGAGCCAAATTTGACGAGAATACTCACTATATTTATTAGGAGAGGTGGGGAAAAAAAATAAAAAAAAGGGAAAACGCAGGCTACAGCATTTCCCCATTTACCCTAAAATCAATAAAATGAAATTACAAGTTTATCTTTTCGTTATTACAACGTATTCGCTTTCGGTGATGGGGTTGATTGTTTGGAGTTTTCATTCTTCTTTTCCAAACAAAGTTAGTATCTTTTTCAATGTCACGCAAGGGAAGTAGACTTGTTTTTCGGTTTAAAAATTGTTTTTGTGACTTGATTATCAGTCAATTGTGTGAGTACCGAATGGATTTGTAATGTACGCCTTTATTTATTGTGATGCTGAAAATTAATATATTTTTTGTGACATTAAAAAACACATAAAACAAAATACACACCACATAAGCATGAATTTTATAATTGAAAAATGTTGATATTTGAATGTTTTTAAATTTAATGCTTTTATTCCGGCAAAAATAATGTATTTGTAAGTTGAATGAATTAGGACGATTTTTAGTTGTGACATAAAATTTTATGTAGGTTTTTTTTAAAAACGCGGCTTCGGTAAAAATTCCGTTTCTTGTATTCTTTAAATGAAAAGCCAATGACAAAAATAATTTCAAAGGAAGCTGTAAAGCGACGAAATAAGTGGGTAAAGAAAATTGATACTATCAAAGGAAATTTTGCAGAAAGTGCAGAATTAATTGAGAATGAATTAGGTGAAGAATTGAATAAGTATGGAAGTCAAATTCTTTTAGATCATTTAAGGCTTTGTGGAAATATTCCCGAATCATATCACCACGATTCGAGTGAGGAAAAACTGTATTCAAAATATACTGACAGTTTACTTGCTTTTTCCTACAAATCAATAGGTTTAAAGAGTCTCGTAATTCAGGAAAGGGCAGATGTCGCAGATGTAGAAGGTTTTGGAAAAAAGTTTAGCTTTGTAGCAGATGCAAAGGCATTTCGATTAAGTAGAACAGCGAAAAACCAAAAAGATTTCAAGGTAGAGGCAATGGATAGATGGAAGCATGGAAAACCTCATGCGATGGTTGTTTGTCCGATTTATCAGTTGCCAAGCAGAAATAGTCAGATTTATTTGCAGTCTATTAATCGGAATGTTTGCGTTTTCACTTACTCGCATCTTGCCTTACTTGTCAGGTACGCAGAGGAAGTCAGCAAATCAAAAGCAGAAAGTTTGTTGTTAGAGATTTTTAAAACTATACCTGCAATGAATCCCTCAAAAAGTGCAGTTGATTATTGGCTTGGTGTGAATAAAACAATGTTGAATCATTCCAAATCTATCAGTAAATTGTGGCAAGATGAAAAATTAGCTGCCACCGAGTCCATTGAAATTGCTAAAAAAGAAGCCTTAAAATACCTCGCATCACAACGCGAAAAAATTATGCGAATGAGCCACGAAGAAGCCTTAAAAGAATTGGTCAGAGCCAGTAAAATTGATAATAAAATTCAAATAATTGAAAAAATCAGTGATAACGGTTTATTTGCTGTGAAATAAAATTTATGAAACAACACATCAACAAAATCATAACAGGAAATTGTGTAGAAGTGATGGAAAAATTTGAGGAAAATTCCATTGATTTGACTTTAACCTCACCGCCTTACGATAATCTAAGGACGTACAAAGGCTTCGTTTTCCCCTTCAAACAAATTGCTCAACAATTATTCAGAATTACAAAAGAGGGCGGTATTGTGGTTTGGGTGGTCAATGATGCCACAATAAAGGGCAGCGAAACCGGAACGAGTTTCAAGCAAGCCTTATACTTCAAAGAAATCGGTTTTAATCTGCATGACACCATGATTTTCCAAAAAACAAATCCTATCCCACAGATTTACAGAAAAAGATATAATGGAATTTTTGAATACATGTTTGTTTTTTCCAAAGGAAAAGTCAAAACACACAATCCGATAAAAATAGATTGCCTACACGCCGGACTCCAACTCAATGGCACGACCTATAAAAACTATTCAAAAGGCGAACAAAAACGCAGCAAGATGGCAAAACCCGTCAAAAAACAAAAAATCAAAGGCAATATTTGGGAATATGTAGTCGGCAAAAAAGCAGAAGACCAAGAGGCAAAAGGACATCCTGCGCCCTTTCCTTGCGCCTTAGCGAGAGACCACATTACTTCATGGACAAATGAAGGCGATATCGTCCTCGACCCAATGTGCGGAAGCGGTACGACCTGTGTTTCTGCTTTCCGTTTGAATAGAAATTATATCGGAATTGATATGAGTGAAGAATATTGCGAATTGGCACAAAAACGCATCAAAAAATACGAAATGCAGCCTACACTCTTTCAAGAAGATACGCCCACTTACGGCGATAAATAAAGGTTTTTAACTATGAAACACCACCACAATCCTACTCACTCTAATTCAGGTCAAAAACTTCGTTCTTTGGACATCAAACGACGACCTTAACACAAAATAACATCTACACTCCCTGAATTTGCGCTTGAACTTGACACTTGCACTTGAACTTAAAAAAAATTCCTACCTTTACATAGTGTACAAACCACACTTACACTATGAAAAAAGACGACACGCATACCGACCAATACCTAGACCAACTCATCGCCCGCATGTCACTCGAAGACAAAGCCAAATTGATTTCGGGGCGCGATGCTTGGTCAACACATCCAATTGAAGAACACAATATTCCCGCCATGTACCTTGCAGACGGACCGCACGGACTCCGCAAAATGGCAAATAGCAAAAACGCTACTCTACAAGGCAGTATTCCCGCCACTTGTTTTCCGACGGCTTCTGCGCTTGGTGCAACTTGGAATCTCGAACTTATCCGCGAAATTGGCGCAGCTATCGGGCGAGAGTGTCAAGCCAATAATGTACAAATCCTGCTCGGTCCGGGTTTGAACATCAAGCGCACACCACTCAACGGACGCAATTTTGAATACTATTCCGAAGACCCTTATTTGAGTGGAAAAATCGCCGGAGCATTTACAGAAGGCGTTCAATCACAGGGCGTTGGGGCATGTATCAAGCATTTTGCCGCCAACAATCAAGAACATGAACGCATGATGCACAGCATCAATGCCGACGAGCGCACGCTACGCGAGATTTACATGCGTGGTTTTGAAATCGCAGTGAAAGAATCTGCCCCTTGGAGCATGATGTGTGCCTACAATAAAATCAACGGAACATGGGCGGGAGAAAACGAATGGTTACTCACCCAGGTTTTGCGTGATGAATGGGGCTATGAGGGTTTTGTCGTCTCCGATTGGGGAGCCGTGAACAACCCCGACCGCGCCGCCCAGGCCGGACTCAACCTCGAAATGCCCGACAACGGCTTTAGTGCTGAAAAAATCATACAAGCTGTCAAAAATGGCACATTGAACGAAGCCCGCCTTGACCATACACTCCGACCTTTATTGCGTATTATCCTAAAAACCAGTGCATTAAAACAAGAAAATACGACAATTGATGCTGACGCACATCATGCACTCGCCATTCGTGCGGCAGAGGAAAGTATTGTCTTATTGAAAAATGAAGACGATATTTTACCCTTAAATGAAAATGAAATGAAGTCAATAGCTGTCTTGGGCAGATTTGCTGAGACACCTCGCTTTCAAGGGGGCGGTAGCTCCAATGTGAATGCCATTAAACAGGAAAATGCGCTGGATAATATCCGAAAAATAGTTGGCGAAAATGTCGCTATCCACTATCTTCCCTTATACGAATCGCGTGGCGACAAGTACGAAAAATCCGACTTGGATGCGGCTGTTGAATTGGCAAAAAAAGCAGATATTGCCTTAGTGTTCATTGGTTTGCCCGATGATTTTGAGGCAGAAGGGTTGGACCGCATTCACATGGATATTCCCGAATCGCATAAGGCACTTGTGCGCGAAGTGGCGGCGGTGCAGCCGCATACCGTTGCTATCCTCTCGAATGGTGCGGCAGTCGAAATCGAAGAATGGGAACGCGATGTACCTGCGATACTCGAAGCGTGGTTGTCGGGGCAGGGCAGTGGTGCGGCGGTGGCGAATATCCTCTTTGGTCGGGCGAATCCTTCGGGCAAATTGGGCGAGACTTTCCCTTTGCGATTGCAGCACAATCCGGCGCATCTTTATTTTCCCGGCGAACATCGTAGCGTGGATTATCGCGAAGGTATTTTTGTTGGTTATCGCTACTATGATACGAAGAGTATGGAGGTCATGTTTCCATTTGGGCATGGCTTGTCGTACACCCGTTTTGAATATTCAAATTTGACCATAAATAAAAGCGAATTTAGTGATAATGAGGTATTGAAAATTTCTTTGACGGTAAAAAATATCGGTACACAGGCAGGCGCGGAGGTGGTGCAAGTGTATGTACACGATAAGGCATCGGATGCGGTGCGTCCGGTGAAGGAATTACAAGCATTTCAAAAAATACATTTAGCCGAAGGCAAATCACAAACGATTGATTTTGAATTGGATAAACGAGCTTTTAGCTATTTTCATCCTGAAATAAAAGAATGGTATGCCGAGTCGGGCGAGTTTGATATTTTGGTGGGGAGTTCGTCGCGGGATATACGTTTGCATGCGACAGTCACGCTAAATTCGAGTCAGGAATACAAGCGCGTTGTTGATAAATACACGCCATTTAGAGATATTATCCACCATCCCACAGGGCGACCTTTTGTGGAGAATATTCTGCAAAGTTTTGGTACATCTATCGACTCCGATAAGCCCGAAGACCACGAAGCAAAAGCCATTTTCTTGTCCTTGCCATTGATTAAATCCGTTAATTTTAGTCATGGAAATTTTTCGGAAGAAATGCTGGAAAGTTTGATTGCTGATTTGAATGAATGAGGGCTTGGTGTTGTGAGTTTATAGTTGCGAGTTTATAGTTGAAAGTTCATAGTTCATAGTTGCGAGTTCATAGTTCATAGTTTTTTATAATACGTTAAACCTAATACCATTTCCATAGGTGATTATTTTTTTATTTTAATTAAAATTAAATATATATAAATTTATTTTTTTTGTGAAAATATTATTTAAAATTTTTATTTATAAAAATTAACAAAAAACACATTATTCGCGCTAATTTTGTTTTTAAATTAATAATAAAAATAATATATTTGGAAATTCGCTTATGAAATGATATTAAAATCAAACGCGAGTAATTTATTTATTTTTATTTTTGTAAATAATTAAATTTCAAATTAATGCAAATTATAATTTTAAATAATTTTTAATTAAAAACGTGTGAACGGCTATTCTACTGAACAACGGTTTTTTATAATTCATATTTAATTCATTATCAAATTAATATGAAATTAAAAATTAGAACTAAAATTGGAGCGAGAACTATCTCCCCCTTTGGAGGGGGCTGGGGGGTGGACTTTCGACTGTTCCCCCCCCCCTCCAAAAGGGGAGATAGTTCTCGCTCCAATTTTAGTTCTAATTTTTAATTTCATATTAGTTTGA